>JANXWU010000105.1 GCA_025350985.1 Spartobacteria bacterium
TCACAAAATCGATTTCCGGGGCGACTGATTCCGGCACGAAGCCGGAAAGAAATCCCCACCTCGGCACCCACGGCAACATGCCCACGGTGATCAGATGCCGCCGGTCGTGACGACGAATGGCGGCGCTCATTTTCGTGATCCAATCGCGCGCAATTTGCGGGCGCTCGCGACCGCCCTGATCCAGCGCGATGAACTGCACAAAATCGTAGCCGCCGAACGGCTTGCCCGAATACCAGTCGCCCGGCTTCCGCATGCCACCGGGCACGCACGGTTCGTTCATGAGGTCGTAGCAAAAAACCGCCGGGCTCTTTTCGCACCGCTCCGCCAGCGCCTCCCAGAAGGCCGCCTGCGCCGACCAGCGATTCGGCTCGGAAAGCGCATCGTACCAAGCTGGCACGTCGGCGGTGCGGTAACAGGCGAGCCCGGTGAGATCGAGATACAGGCCGGTTTTTTCCGCGAGAGCGAGCAGACTCGAGAGACGTTCGAGAGCGCCCGCATCGACGTGTTCGCGTTGCGGAAAAAATTTGCCGAATTGCAAATGCACGCGCACGACGTTTGCGCCCAGACTTTTCATTTTCCGAAAGTCGTCTTCGAGCACCGGCCAGTCGGTGGCCCCAAAATCCTCGATCAATTTTCCCTCGTGTCCGTAGTTCAATCCCCACGGATGAAACGCCTTTTGCGATTCGGCGAAAATAAATCCGCGCGCATTGGGCGCGACGCGAATCCACTCGAGTGCCGGCTGTTTTTCCACGGGCTCGCCGCCGTCCGCAACGGCGGTGAGAGACGCCAGGAAAAAAACGCACGCGGCTAATCGCATCGCGCACGATAACGCGGCGCGTACTGCTTTCCACCCGGCAAATCGCTGCTAAAACTGCGCCGTGCTGCTTTGGAATGTTTTCACCCAAGTCCTGCTGCCGATCCTCGTGCTGATGAGCGTCGGCTGGCTGCTGGACCGAAAGTTCAATCTCGACCTCGGCACGCTGGTGAAGCTGAACATTTATTTGTTCGTGCCGGCGTTTATTTTTGTGCAGGTCGTCCGCTCGGCGCTGACGGCGGACGTGGCCTTGCGCGTGATGCTTTTCACCGTCTGCATCATCGCGTCGATGGGCTTGCTGAGTCTGCTCGTCGGGCGCGTGTGCGGCTACCCGCCGGCGCAAACGCGCAGCCTGCAACTCGCGACGATGTTTTACAACTCGGGCAACTACGGCATCCCGCTGATGGCGCTCGCGTTTCCTGTCACCGGTCCGGCGTTGCAGGTTTTCATCGTGCTAACGCAAAATGTGAGCACGTTCACCATCGGCCTCTGGCTGGCGTCGTCCACGGGTCGAACCGGCTGGCGGACGCTGTTGCCGATGCTGCGGCAGGTGTCACTGTGGGCCGTCGGCGGTGCGATTCTTGTCCGCACTTTTTCCGTGCCGGTCATGGAGTGGCGCTGGCTTTGGGTGCCGCTGACTTATTTGGAAAGCGGCCTCGTCGGGGTGGCGCTGGTCACGCTCGGCGCGCAGCTTTCGCAAACAGAACACGCGCAGTTTTGGCGGCGTCTGACTTGGGCGCTCGAGCTTCGGCTGGTCGCGGGGCCGCTGATCGCGTTGCTGCTCCTGCCGCTGTTTGCGTTCAAAGGCGAGGCGGCATCCGTGATGATCCTCAGCAGCGCGTTCCCCTCGGCGGTGAACGTCGCGCTTCTCGCACACGAGTTTAAAGCCGACGCGCAGTTCGCGGCGGCGGCGGTTTTCTACTCGACCGTCTTGAGCATGGCGACGGTCGCTCTGCTCATCACCGCGCTGTGGTTGTGCCCGTTTTGAAAAACAAAAAGACACGGACGCTCGCGCGTCCGTGTCTTTTGAATAATTAGAAATCGATCGGCGGACTAGGACTTGGAGGATTTTTCCTCGATGTAGCGGGTCACGTCCCCGACGGTTTGCAGTTTTTCCGCGTCTTCATCTGGCACTTCCACGGAAAACTCCTCCTCGAACGCCATCACCAGTTCGACGGTGTCCAGCGAATCCGCGCCGAGATCCTCAATGAATCGCG
>JANXWU010000110.1 GCA_025350985.1 Spartobacteria bacterium
GCGCGGGAATATCCGCGCAAAACAACTTCAACACCTTCCGAAAAAGCCCCTCGGAAATATGCGCGTGCTTTACGTATTTGTTTTTCACTCAGGATCAGCATGTTCCGCTCAAAACCTCCTCGTAAAGCTGCTAAGACCCAAAAGAAATGCCATTTAAATCTGCCTCCGGAACCAGATCAGTGAGTCCTTTTTCGGCAAATTTAACTTTTTCGTCAGTTAAGGTCGTTAAATAACTTTGCCAATTTTTGCCGAATTCAAAATGAGAACTGACGTCATATCTTTCATCTGGTTTCATAAGTTCGCCGCTCATATTATACTTAGGTTAAATTATTGTTAATATAATAGATTTCTGCCTGCATGAAAATTGCTTTCGTGCCCGCCGCACCGGCAACTGCTTCGGCTACCGCTACGGCCAGAAGATCGAGTGGGATCCGAAAGCGAGCGCGTTCAAAGGCGGCACCGGCGACCCGAAGTGGCTCACGCGCGAGTATCGCGGGGAGTGGAGGGTGGGCTAAGTTGAGTTAGGCGTTGCTACGCACCTGTGATGAAAGTCACACGTGCAAACCCAAGCCGTGCCCTTGTCGCGCGCAAAGTCTGTCCAAGAGTAAGAGGACGGTTCTGATTTGACGAGCCAGTGATTTTTCATAACTCCGCACTGATTGGTAACCGGGAATAGGTCTGGATGAAATCACGATTTGGGGGAACACGCCGAGAAGCACCGTGAGGTTGACGCGCGCGGCAGGACAGGGCTGATGTCACCAGTCCACCGTCCTCCCACCGCGGCATGATCGACGTGCGCGGCTACAACCCCGGCTCGGTCGTGCGCGACCCTTAAACGAACCAAGTCATCCGCGTGCCGTAACCAAGCGAGTAAAGCCGGACGCGTTCAATCCGCGGCTTCCGGCTCCGGTCGCCTGACGGGTCTCCCTTTTTTCGCCTTCGGGTCTTTGAAAACTTCGCCCATGATTTTTCCAATCATCGGCGCGGCGTAAGTTCCGCCGTGAATGCCGCTCACGCCGGGTTCGCCTTCGTACACCGCCGCGAAGGCATACTTGGGTTTGTCTGCCGGAATGAAGCCCGCGAACCACGCAGCGAGCCGTTCTTTTTTCTTCGGACCCCATTGCGCGGTGCCCGTTTTCCCCGCGACGGCCACGCCCGGCACTTCCGCTTTGTGGGCCGTCCCTGCGCCCCCTTCGACCACCTGCACCATCGCTTTTTTCAACGCCTTGTAGAACTCCGGCTCCATCTCGATCTTGTCCCGAATCTTAGTCGCGTAGTTCACGACGACCTGGCCCTCGGCGTTCTGCACCTGCTGGACCAAGCGAGTCTGATAGAGCGTCCCTCCGTTCGCGACCGCCGCCATTGCCTGCGCCATTTGCAACGGCGACACGAGCAGGTCGCCCTGTCCGATGGAGAAGTTCGCCAGATCGCCGGGGAGAAATTTTCGTCCGTACACTTTTTTCATGTACTCCTGCGTCGGCACCCGCCCGTCCGCCTCGCTGCCCAGCGGGATGCCGGTCTTCACGCCCATGCCGAATCGCGTCGCCCAGTCGATCACCGGCTGCGCGCCCGTCTTGATGCCGACTTGGTAAAACCAGGTGTCGCACGATTGTTCCAGCGCCTGCGCAAAGTTCAGCGCGCCCGCGTTGTCCTTTTTCCAGTTGTGAAAAGTGAGGTTGCCGATTTGCATCGCGTGCGGGCAGTCGAACTCGTTGTCGAGCGTGATCGAATGCTGGTGCAGCGCCGCCAGTCCGACGAAAACCTTGAACGTCGAGCCCGGTGGATACGCCGAACGAAACGCCCGTGGGAGCAGCGGAATGTTGGGGTCGTCCGCGAGTGCTTTGTACACGGACGGCTGAATATTCGGCACGAAGGCGTTGGGGTTGAAGCCCGGCTGCGATGCCATCGCGAGGATGTCGCCGGTGTTCGGGTCGAGGATGACGATCGCGCCGCGTTTGCAGCTTGCCGCGAGCGTCTTTTCCGTCAGCCGCTGCAACTCCTCGTCGAGCGTGGTCACGACGTTGCAGCCGGCCAGGGGAGGCAGCACGATTTTTTCGGCCACGCGTCTGCCCGTCGCATCCACACTGATGTTGAGTTGCCCCGGTTTGCCGTTGAGCATTTCGTCGAAGCTCTCCTCCAGCCCCTCGCGCCCCTTCGTATTCGGCCAGAGCAGATCGTTGTTTTGCAACGGCGAATCCGCCGTGCGCCCCTCCCGGCCCGCGTAGCCGATGATGTGTCCCGCCATCGCGCCATTCGGGTAAAAGCGCTGATAGACGGCTCGCAGCGTCAGCCCATCCGGCTTGGTTTTGCGCACCGTCTCGGCCTCGCTCGGTAAAATATCGAGCGCAATGTCCAGCGGCACGACGCGGCGGTTCGTGAAGTGTTTCACAATCAAATCATCGCCGGCGACGAGATCGCGCGAGGTGATTTTTCGCGCGGCGGCGAGGCGTCCATGCGCGAATTCGAGCACGGTTTTTTCGTTGAGCGACGGCGGAAAATCGAGCGCGAGATTGTAGCTCACCCGGGTCTGCGCGAGCGGGCTGCCCTTGCGGTCGGTGATCTGCCCGCGCGGCGCCGGGATGCCGAGCACGAACGTGCCCGCGCGCGTCTGCGTTTCCCAGCTTGGCTTGAGCGTGTTTTCCTCGGTCGGCGCGCGTCCGGGTGCGACGCCCAGCGGCGGTGGAGGCGCGTCGGGCGACGGGACTACGATCTCCGGCGGTTTTTTTGCCGGCGTGGGAATCGGCAGGACCGCCGACAAGGGCTCGCGATTTGCCTGCGCGAAGCACGACGCGGCGAGGGCAAAAAACAATCCGGTCAAAGGGGGAGGTCGCATCGATCGAGTGTCGAAAATTGTCCGCCCGCTCGCTGAACTCAACATCTTTCGGGTAATGGGTCCGTTGGAAAAAGTGCGAGTCATTCCAACCGAAGCCTCACCGGCGTGCGGCGAGAAATGCGACCACTTGCTGCGCCAGCCGCGGCCCGATGCCTTCGATCCCCGCGATTTGCTCGGCGCTCGCACGGCGCAATCGCAGCACCGAGCCGAACTTTTTCAAAAGCAACTGCTTGCGGTTCTCGCTCACGCCGGGGCACTCGTCGAGCAGGCTCTCGCCGATGCGTCGTTTCATCAGCAGTTGGTGGTAGCCGTTGGCAAACCGATGAGCCTCGTCGCGGATGCGCTGCAACATTTTCAACGCGCCTGAATCGGCTGGCAGCAGCATCGGCAGCGAATTTCCGGGCCGGTAGATTTCCTCGAACTCTTTCGCCAGGCCGATGATCGGCACGTCGAAAAGCCGGAGCCGTTGCAACTCGCGGCACGCGGAACTGAGCTGACCTTTCCCGCCATCGACGATGATCAAATCGGGAAGATTGCGGATTGCGGATTGCGGATTGTGGAAAGCAGATGACGTCAGTCGCGCGACAGCATCGACCGGTTCCTCCTGAGTTTCCGAAAAGTCCACGACGCGCTCGTCCCCCTCTTTCCGCAATCCGCAATCGGCAATCCGCAATTCCGAAAGCACCCGCGAATACCGCCGCCGCACCACCTCCGCCATGCTCGCAAAGTCGTCCTGTCCCGCGACCGTCTTGATCCGGTAACGCCGGTAGTTGGCCTTGTCCGGCACGCCGTCGGAGAAGCGCACCATCGACGCGACGACGTGCGTGGTGGAGATATTGGAAATGTCGAAACACTCCATCACGCGCGGCAGTTTCGGCAGTCGCAGCGCGTCGCGGAGCGCCGCGACGTCGGCGGGCGGATTGATGCTCGATGGCAGCGAGTGCCGCGTGAAACGGCGCGTTCGCTTCGTCGTCGCGCGCAAATCCTCGATGATGTTCCGCAACTCCGCCGCCCGCTCAAAATCAAGTTTCCCCGCCGCCTCGCGCATTTCGTTTTCGAGCTGCTCGATCAACTCGTGCGACTGCCCCTCGAGAAAAGCGCACGCCTCGGTAATGCGTCCGCGATACTGCTCCGCGGTTGTGTCGGCGAGCCGCATCGGGACTTGGTACGTGGAGCTTTTCAGCTCGCGCTCACTCGGCGCGCCGCGTCCGAACGTCAGCACCCCGAATTTTTTCCGCAGGAACTTCAGCGTCTGCCGCAGCGCACCGGCATTCGCATACGGGCCGAAGTAACGCGAGTCGTCCTTTTTCACCCGCGACAGCCGGAACCGCGGCCACTCCTCGCGGAGATCGACGCGCACGAGCAGGAACCGTTTGTCGTCGCGAAAACTGATGTTGTATTTCGGGCGAAACTCCTTGATCAGCTTGCCCTCGAGCAGCAGGGATTCCGGTTCGCTTTTCACCGCGTGCCATTCGAGATCCCAGATGCTATCGAGCAGGGCGCGCAGTTTCGGATCGGCCTGCATCCGTTTGTTCGGCGTGAAATAGGAGCCGACGCGCTTGCGCAAATCGCGCGCCTTGCCGACGTAAATCACGCGGTTGAGCCGGTCGCGCATCAGGTACACGCCCGGCTTGTGCGGCAGGTCGCGCAGCTTCGGTTTGAGGTCGGGTTTTTGCGTCGGAACGGCGTCGTTCATCTTCCTGCGCCGAATTTGCATCCCTCGGCGTCACGACTAATATACACGTCGCATTCGATGAAACTCA
>JANXWU010000157.1 GCA_025350985.1 Spartobacteria bacterium
GGCGGGGTCGCCACGTTTGCGCTGGTGGCGCAGCCGCACGGGCGGGACGGAAAGGATTCCGGCTTCGAGCCCGGCAAACGTGAACGCGAGCAACATGCAGACGGCAACGGCGAGCCAGATCATTTGGGGAAAGGCAGAAGGCGGAGGGCGGAAGGCGGAAGGTTTTCCTCAGGCCGCGCGCGTGGACGTTTGCTGAGTGAAGGGAAAAGTTTCATGCAGCGGGTGCCGCGTTCGTCGGTTCACCATCCGCTTTTTTTTCGATGAGCACTTCCTCGATCCGTTTGCGCGAAGTGCGGCGGACGGTCAGTTCCCATTCGTCGAGTGACAGAGCGGTTCCGGGTTTGGGGAGATGACCGAGCCGGTTGAAAACCAGACCGCCGATCGTGTCCACGCCGTCTTCCTGGAGCGGTGCGCCCAGTTCGCGGGCGAGGTCGTCGAGACGCATCTGGCCGTTGACGATCCAGCGTCCGGGCGCGATTTGCTCGATTAATAATTCACGCGACTGGGCCGCTTCGCCGATGATTTCCTCGATCAAATCCGAGAGCGTGATCATGCCTTCGGTGCCGCCAAATTCATCCACAATCACGGCCAGGCCCTGCGGATGCGCGAGGAAGTTCTTCAAGAGATCGATCGCCTTCATCGTCTCCGGCACGAACGATGGCGGGTCGAGCAGTTCGATGTACGGCTCGCGCGGGCTGGCGAGAAATCGTTTGGCGTCGAGGATGCCGATCACGTCGTCGGGCGTCTCGCCATAGACTGGCACGCGGCGGTAGCGCTTCTCGCGCAGTTGCCGGATCGCTTCGTCGTTGGTCAAATCGTCGGGCAGCAGGAAGGCATCGACGCGCGGAGTCATGCAATCTTTCACCGTTTTGTCGCCGAGTTTGATGATCTCCTGAATCATCTCGCTCTCGGTGTGGTGCAGGATTCCCTCCTCCGCGCTCAACTCGACGAGTGCTTCCATCTCGTCGTCGCTGACAAAATGGCGCGGGGCAAACTGGGCGGGCGTGAGGGCGTTCGCGATGGCTTCGCTGAGTTTTTCCAGCAGCCCGAGAATGGGCGCGAGCAGGGGCATGGCGGCGGTGAGCACCGGCACGCCGATTTTCGCGACGAGCGTGGGCTGGCGCAGGCCGAACATTTTCGGCACGAGATCGCAGGCGATGACGATGAGGGCAAAAATCAGCAGGGCCTCGATCCAGAACGGCGCGTATTCGTGCCAGCGGGTTCGCAGCAGAAAAACGCAGAGAATGATGAGCGGAAAGTTGACGATGGCGTCGCCAAAAAGGATCGCGCCCAGAAGCGAGTGCGGTTTTTCCAGCAGCCGCTGCAGCGCCGAGCCGAGGCGGGGATTGGTTTCCTTCAGACGGGCAACTTGGGGAGCAGGCAGGGAGAAAAGCGCCGTCTCCAGCGCGGAAAAAAGCGCGGAGAGCACGATGAGGACGAGGAGGACAAGCGCGATGACGACGGACAAACCAGCGGACATCGTTAGCGTTGAATCCTCACCTGCACGGCGTGGGATAATCCTCGTTGCGGCCGCGCTTCACAAGTAAATTGCAGGCGATGAAAAAAAGTCAGCGCGTGGCGGGGTTGATGGAAAAACTGCGCGACGGCAGCGACCACGGGGATTTGCTTGATCCGGGCTACACCGGTTTTTTCCAGTGTTTCAACGAGCAGCGTTATTACGAGGCGCACGACGTACTCGAGCAACTTTGGCTGCGGTGCGAGGACGGCAACCGGCTGTTTTTCCAAGGCTTGATCCAGCTCGCCGGCGCGTTTGTGCATTTGCAAAAACAGTTCCAAGAACCCGAACATCCGAAGCACCGCGGCCGTCTGCGCCCAGCCGTGCGGCTTTTTCGGCTGGGAATCAAAAACGTCGCGCCTTTCGGTCCACGCCACTGGCAACTCGAGGTGGCCGCCCTGTGCGAAATGTGCGAGCAGATGACCGCCGCGATTGTCGCCTCCGATTTTCAAAAAAATCCCTGGCATCCGGAGCGCGCGCCCAAAGTTTTTCTGAATTGATCGAGCCGCTCTCCGACCCGGCACAATTCCTGCGATAGAGCCCGGAACTTATGAAGACCCGCCCCTTTGTCTGCGCCGCCGCCTTGTTGCTCGCCTCGTGCGCCGGCTCCTACGTTCAACACACCGAAATCGCGACCGGCGCGACGAATCCGCGCGCGATTTATATCCGGCCGTTCGATGTGAGTCAGGCTGAGTTCAAGGGCCATCACGGCGAGACGGCGGGAGAGAAACCCCTGCGCCGCTCGCTGGCTCCCGCGGAGTTTGCGGAGGCCTTGAAGGAAGAATTGGAAAAGCTTGCGCCGGCGATCGTGCTCAAGGACGACGAAGTGCCTCCCGCCGGGCCCGGCTGGCTGGTCACGGGATATTTCGACGAGGTGCATGCCGGCAGTCCGATTCTGCGGGCCGCGTTTCCCTCGCCGAATCCGGTGGGCCGCTCGCGTGTCCGCATTCATGTGCAAATTCTCGATCTGGAACACAGCCGTCGCGTTGCCTCCAAAAACGCCGCGCTCGCCACCGACACGCTGGAGCGCCGGGGCAATATGATTTATGAGTTCGATGTGGCTGGCGGCAGCGGCGCTAGCGGTCATCTCGGTTCGTTGAAAGCGCCCGGTCTCGGTTACGCCACGCCCTTTGATTACCGCAACGCCGCGGATCGCATCGCCCACGCGATCACCCCCGATCCGCATCAATACGGCCTCCGTCACACGAGCACGATTCGGTAGAAATTTTTCCATGGTCAGGGTGTGCGCGCGATCCGTGAAGCGATTCCGGGTCGCGCGTTCGTTTTCCGGCGCCGGGCTTGCGGGGTGAACGGCAGCGCGGCATAACGGGTCGATGCGCGTCTGGAAAAAAATCGCTGCCGCGAAGTGGGAGGATTCATGGCTGGAGCGGCTGCGTTTTCTCGGCGAGGAGCGAATCGTCGTCACGACTTTTCCGGGGCGCAAAACGGTCTGCATCGAGGCCTACGGGCTTTCCGAAAAAGAGTCGCGCGTTTTGCGAAAAGAGTTCGGCGGACAGGTTCGCAAGATCCGCCAGCACGCCCTGGCGAAACCCGTCGCGCGTGCGCCCATCCGGGTGCGCGCGAAGCTTCTCGTCGTCGCCTCCGAACGCGAACGCGAGGAATGCGCCCGCCAATTTCCGAAGCGCCAGATCGTTCTGCTGCCGGCGGGCATGGCGTTCGGCACGGGCGAACACGCGACGACTTCGACCTGCCTGCGGTTCCTCGCCGATGTGGCGGGGGAAATGTCTCAGCCGTGGGACCTGCTGGATCTTGGCACTGGCAGCGGACTGCTCGCAATCGCGTCGAAAAAGCTCGGCGCGCGCTGGGTTGACGCGTTTGATTTCGACCCCGCGTGCGTGCGCATCGCGAAAGAAAATGCGCTCGCGAATCGAGTTCGGATCGTCGTGAAAAAGGCGGATGTGACCGCTTGGAAACCGGCGCGTCGGTGGCAGGTGGTCACCGCGAATCTTTACAGCGAAGTGCTCATCCGCGCCGCCCCCACCATCGCC
>JANXWU010000164.1 GCA_025350985.1 Spartobacteria bacterium
GCTGAGATAGCCGCCGAGCGCGCCCGCTTTTTCCGCGGCGCGGATGACTTTCGGTAAAATGGGAACCAACGGCTCGCGGTACGGCTGATGCAAATAGTCGTCGAAACTACTGGCAAGCAGATCGTAGCGGCGCGTCGCGAAGGCGGCGACGATGGTGCACGCGTTGAAGCAACTCTCGACTGCGTCGCGATGCGGGATCTGTTGCGGCAGCACCTCACGCGCGGCGGAAGTGAGCACTTCAAATTCGGGAATCAGCAGAACCCAGTGCAACTTCGGTGAAACCTCAAATCGGACGTAGCGGTCGAAATCTTGCGCGACGCAAAAGCCGCCGAACTCGGCGGGCGCGGCGTTGTCGGGGTGGCCTTCGAGTTGCGCGCAGACTTGGAAAAGTTCGTCGCGGGACAGCGGACGGTCGGCGAGTTCATTCAAGCCGTGCAAAATTCCCAGCCGCACGGTGACGCTGCTGCCGAGCCCACGCGAAGGCGGCACCTCGCCCTCGACTTTCCACTCAAACGAGAACGGCGCGATGTCTGCCACTTCAAAAAATGTCCTCGCCGCTTTCGCGGCCATCGCGTGACGGCGTTTGCCCGCTCCGCGCCGGACGGTGATCCAGTTGTAAATTTTCAAGGCAACCCCGAGGCAGTCGAACCCTGGGCCGAGGTTGGCGGTGGTGCCGGGGACGCGAATCGTGACTTCGTTCATTAATTTATGATTTTAGATTTCAAATTTCAGATTTAAGAAGTGCGCGCTGCCGTGAAAGCTGCAAACTCGCGCACTGCCCTTCACCGCGCCGCGCCGAAAGTAAATCTGAATTCTGTATTCTGAAATCTGAAATCCACATGTCCCGACCCAGCGGCCGTTTGCCCGATCAACTTCGCGTTTTGCAATTCACTCCCGGCATCGCTCCGCACGCGACGGGATCGGTGCTGATTGCGACCGGCAACACGCGCGTCATTTGCAGCGCGATGATCGAGGAAGGTGTGCCACGCTGGATGAAAGAACAGCAGGTCACTGGCGGCTGGATCACGGCGGAATATTCGATGCTGCCCTACTCGACGACGCCGCGGAAACAACGCGACAGCACACGCGGAAAAATCGACGGACGCAGCGTCGAAATTCAACGGCTGATCGGGCGTTCGCTGCGCGCGGCGGTCGATCTTGAAGCACTCGGCCCTCGCACTATCTGGATCGATTGTGACGTGTTGCAGGCCGATGGCGGCACGCGCACAGCTTCGGTCACCGGTGGTTGCGTCGCGGCGGGACTGGCGTTTCAAACTTTGGTGAAGTCGAAAAAGTTGGCAAGGCTTCCGATCAAAAGCCTGGTCGCCGCCGTGAGCGTGGGGATGTGCAACGGCGCGCCCGTGCTCGATCTGGATTATCTCGAAGACCGCGACGCGAGCGTGGATCTCAATGTGGTGCTGACCGAGGATGGGCAATTTGTCGAAGTGCAAGGCAGTGGCGAGGAGGCGACCTTTAGCCAGGGGGAATTTTCTGCCATGATCGAGCTGGCGAAAAAGGGCGGCGCGGAGTTGATCGAGGCGCAGCGAAAGATTCTGGCTGGTTCACTTTCGGCGTGACGAAACTTCCAATCCAAACAGCATGAACGGCCGAATTTTCCTAAAAGCTGCGGCGCTGAACCTCGAAGAGCGAACATCGAGCGCAGAACATCGAAGGTTGCCACTTCGGAGTTCGATGTTCGATGTTCGGAGTTCGATGTTCAAATCTCTCCCATGAAAAAAGCGCTCATCACCGGCATCACCGGTCAAGACGGCTCCTACCTCGCCGATCTTCTTTTGCAAAAAGGCTACGAAGTCCACGGCATCATCCGGCGCGCGAGCACGTTCAATACGGCGCGGATCGACCATCTCTATGCCGATCCGCATGTTCACGGGGTCCGGCTTTTTCTCCACTACGGCGACCTTTCGGACTCCGTGAATCTGGTGAAGTTGCTCTACGATTTGAAGCCGGATGAAGTTTATAATCTCGCCGCGCAGAGCCACGTCCGTGTCAGCTTCGACATTCCCGAATACACTGCGGACATCACGGGCGTGGGTGCCATTCGCATCCTCGAAGCAATTCGGGAGACCGGCGTGAGAACCAGATTCTATCAGGCTTCGAGCAGTGAGATGTTTGGCAAAGTGCAGGCGGTGCCGCAGGTGGAGACGACGCCATTCTGGCCGCGCAGCCCGTACGGTGTGGCAAAGGTTTTTGCCTATTGGGCGACCGTGAACTACCGCGAAAGCTACGGGATGCACACGAGCAACGGGATTCTTTTCAACCACGAAAGTCCGCGCCGCGGCGAGACGTTTGTGACGCGAAAAATCACGCGCGCCGTGGCCCGCATCAAACGCGGGATGCAGAAGGAACTCTACTTGGGAAACATGGATGCGAAGCGCGATTGGGGTTATGCGCTGGAGTATGTCGAGGGCATGTGGCGGATGCTGCAACAGGATGAAGGGGACGACTACGTGCTCGCGACGAACCAGACAAACACAGTGCGGGAGTTTGTAGAAGAGGCGTTCGGTCACGTCGATTTGGACTGGAAGGAATTTGTAAAATACGACGCGCGTTACGAGCGTCCGGCGGAGGTGGAGCTGCTCATCGGCGACCCCGCCAAGGCCAAAGCGAAACTGGGCTGGGAGCCGAAAGTGCGCTTCAAGGAGCTGGTCAAGATCATGGTGGAAAATGACCTAGCCGCCGTCGATCAAGGAGTGGCGTTTCCCGATGCGAAGAAGCTGATCTTTGATGCGGCGGTCGTGTGAGCCCGCCTGTCGTTCTGAGCGCCGCGAAGTCGAAGAATCTTTGAACCATACTCGCGCGAGCCGTGCCGGAAGAGGGATCAGATTCTTCGACTTTGTTTCGTTCGCAGCGAACTTCACTCCGCTCAGAATGACTCGCGCTTTTTCCAATGAGCACCCTGAAAATCCCGCTTGACCCGCCACCCCTCGCTCGGCACCTTACGCCTCCTCAATTTCCCAAAAGCCATGTCCAAGGTCTGCAGCATCACCGGAGCAAAGCCCGTCAAGGGCCACACGATTCACCGCCGCGGTATGGCGAAAAAGTCTGGCGGCGTAGGCCGTCACGTCACCGCTAATACGCCGCGCATGTTCGAGCCGAACCTCAAGGAGCGTCGCATTTGGGTGCCCGAGCTAAAGCGTTTCATCACGGTGAAACTCACGATGCGCGCGTTGAAGACGATTAACAAAAACGGCGCGCACGCGACGCTGAAAAAAGCCGGCTTGATCTGAGTCGCGCCTTCGAGAAAAGCAAAATGTTGCGGCGATTCGGACATGTTCCGGGTCGCCGTTTCTTTTTAGAAGTGCAGTATTTCTCAGCGAGTTTTTTGACTGCTTCCTGACCTGCGATTCCTGATCCTTCCCCATGAGCGAAGATTTCAAACCGATTCCCGCGACGATCCTGACCGGCTTTCTCGGGGCGGGCAAAACGACGCTGCTGAACTACATCCTCAAGGAAAAGCACGGCTACAAATTCGGCATCATCGTCAACGAAGTTGGCGCGATTGGCATCGATGGACAGCTCGTCGAAAATGTGAAAGAGGAAATGATCCAGCTCAACAACGGCTGCGTCTGCTGCACCGTGCGCAAGGATTTGGTCAAGGGCGTGCAGCAACTCATCAAGCGCGGTGGTTTCGATTATCTGCTCGTCGAGACGACCGGCATCGCTGATCCCGGGCCGGTCGCACAGACTTTTCTGAACATTCCGCAGTTGCAAAAATACGTGCGGCTCGACTCGATCATCACCGTCGTGGATTCCGAGCACATCCTCGAGCAGATGGAGGAAACCGAAACGGCGAAGGAGCAGATCGCGCTCGCGGATTTCGTGCTGCTGAACAAGACCGACCTCGTCACCGAAGAACATCTCGCGCAGATCGAAGCGAAGGTGCGTGAATTGAATCCGCACGCGACCACTTTTCGCACGAGCCACTCCCAGGCGAATTTGAAGGAGCTGCTCGACATGGCGGCGTTTGACGTGGACCAAAAGCTGGCGGTCGATCCGAAATTTCTCGACGAACTTGAACATCGGCATCACGAGGGCATCAACTCG
>JANXWU010000190.1 GCA_025350985.1 Spartobacteria bacterium
AAATCATGCTTCCGGTGAAAAGCTCCTTTGCAGTTCCAAGTTATGAGTCGCATGGTGTTAAATGTCGCCTAACTCGTTATAGGCATCCTACACAACAGGATGCAAACATGACCGGGGAGTTCAGCCATGGCGGAAGTCTGCTCATTCGTGCGGGTTCGGTCAATTTCCTTTGGACGCGGATTATTCATTCTCTTTGAGGGTATCCAGTGCGATGCCCTAAAGATTGGGAAATTAGGGTGCGCAATCTTTTGGACTCATTCCCAAGCTCGTTTCGGCGGGGCGCGGTGGCGAAAGAGGAGTTCCTCGCCAGCCGGTCTGACGAGGTGGCCGGGTGGAAATCTTGAAAAATCGGGGCCATGCGTGAGACTTGGCGTTCATGAACTGGAATCCGCTCGACGCGCTCAAATGGCTGACGGGCCGCAGCGGCACGCCGCAACGGCCGGACTTGCCTGCGTTTGCCGATCTCCACCCTGGCGATGTGGCGATCGATGCCGGTGCAAATGTGGGCGAGGTGACTGCGATCATGGCGAAGACGGGCGCGACTGTTTACGCCTTCGAGCCCAATCCGCATGCTTTCAAAGTGCTGCAAAAAAAATTCGCGGGGCAGTCGAACGTCCATTGCCTCAACCAAGCTGTGCTCGATCACGCCGAAAGGCTGCGGCTTTATTTTCACCAAAACGCGCGCTGGAATCCGGTGAAATGGTCGAATGGTTCGTCGCTGCTTCCGTTCAAAAAGAATGTCAACGCTGGTAGCTACGTCGAGGTGGAGGCGGTGGACTTGGCGGAGTTCATCCGGTCGCTGGGGGTGCCGGTGAAGTTGTTGAAGATGGATGTCGAGGGCGTCGAGTGCGCGATCATCGAGAAGTTGATCGACGAAGGGCTGATGAAAAACATCGGCTGTCTGGTGGCGGAGACGCATGAAGACGGTATCCCGGAACTGCGCGAGCGAACCGGGAAATTGCGCGCGCGCATCAAGGCGGAAGGGCTCACGAACGTGAACTTGGATTGGATATAAGGTCCGGGTTGTGGCGGGGAAAATCTGCGGCGCGCCGTAGCCCGAGCCTGTCGATGCTCCGCAAGCAGGCTGGACGGGACAGGCTGGAAGCCTGTGTTACGGGTTTAAGAAAACCACTCCGTGTGGAAAAACTTCCCGGCGGGCTTGTCCACGCGTTCGTAGGTGTGCGCGCCGAAATAATCGCGCTGCGCTTGCAGCAAGTTCGCGGGCAGGCGCGCCTGCCGGTAGCTGTCGTAGTAACTAAGTGCCGCGCTGAATGCGGGCACGGCCACGCCGGACCCGATCGCGGTCTGCACGGCGCTGCGCCAATTCGCCTGCGTCTTCGTGATCACGTCGCGGAAGAACGGATCGAGGATCAAATTTTTGAGGCCGGGATTCGTGCGATACGCGTCGGTGATGCGATTTAGAAACTGGGCGCGAATGATGCAGCCGCCGCGCCAGATGCTGGAGATGTCGCCGAAGTTCAGGTTCCAGTTATAGAGCTGCCCCGCGGCGCCAAGCTGCACGAAACCTTGCGCGTAGCTCATGATTTTGCTGGCGTAAAGCGCGTCGCGCACGGCGGCGATGAGCGCGGTGCGGTCGCCGGAGAACGGCTTGGCGACAGGGCCGGGGAGCTGTGAGCTCGCGGCCACGCGCTCGTCCTTGAGCGAAGAGAGGATGCGCGCCTCGACGGCGGAACTGATGACGCTCAAGGGCACGCCCATCTCCGTCGCGTGGCCGACGGTCCACTTGCCGGTGCCTTTTTGTCCGGCTTTGTCGAGGATGAGATCGACCATCGGCTGGCCGGTTTCGGGATCTTTTTTGGTGAAAATGTTCGTCGTGATCTCGATGAGAAATGAGTTGAGGTCGCCCTTGTTCCACTCGCCGAAGATTTGTGCGAACTCGTCCGCGCTGGGATTGAGCGTGGCCTTCAAGATGGCGTAGGCCTCGCAGATGAGCTGCATGTCGCCGTACTCGATGCCGTTGTGAACCATCTTCACGTAATGCCCCGCCCCGTCCGGCCCCATGTAGCGGCAGCACGGCTCGCCTTCCGCGACGGCGGCGATTTTGGTGTAAATCGGCGCGAGCGCGGCCCAGCCTTCCTTCGAGCCGCCGGGCATGATCGAGGGGCCTTTGAGCGCGCCTTCCTCGCCGCCGCTCACGCCGACGCCAAAGAAGTGGAGGCCTTTTTCCTTGAGGTATTTTTCGCGCCGCTGCGTGTCGGTCCAGAGGGAGTTGCCGCCGTCGATGATCACGTCGCCGGGTTCCAGCAGCGGGATCAATTGCTCGATCACCGCATCAACGGGCGCGCCGGCTTTCACCATGATCTGCGCCTTGCGCGGCTTTTTTAGGGCCGCGACAAAATCGGGAAGTGTTTTGGCGAAGACGAAGTTTTTGCCCTGGCCGCGTGCTGCCTCGAACGCCTCGACGACGCTGGTCGTCCGGTTGAAAACGGCGACGTGAAAGCCGCGGCTTTCCATGTTCAGGACAAGATTTTCGCCCATGACGGCGAGACCGATCAGACCGATGTCACAAGTGCTCATTTCGATTTGCGTTTACGAGTTGCAGTTCTTGGCGGAAGGGTCTGGAAACTATTTTGAATCACGCCCGATGGCAACGCCGTTCTGCGACATCATCCTCACCACCGGGCCGTTGAAAGCCCCGCCGCCCGCTTTCCAAGCCGATGCCGGGGCGGTCGTGGATTTTTTCGGCGTGGTGCGGGACGAGGAGGACGGGGGAAAAATTGCGGCGTTGCAGTATGAGGCGCACGCGGAAATGGCGGAGCACCAACTGCGCAAAATCGCGGTCGAGGCGCGGGAGAAATTCGGCTGCGATGCGATCACCTTGCACCATCGCCTTGGGCGGGTTCCGATCGCCGAGCCTTCGCTCTTCGTCCGCGTGACCGCCCGGCATCGGGGGCCGGCGTTTGACGCGTGCCGATGGGTGATCGAGCGATTGAAACAAGACGTGCCGATCTGGAAAATACCGCGATGAACTGGGCGAACCGTCTCACCGTCGCGCGCCTTTATCTGACGCTCGCGTTTGTGGCCGTGCTGAACAGCCCGCAGTGGGGCTGGAGCGCGACGACGGCGCTGGCGCTCTTTCTGGTCGCGGGCGTGACGGACTATCTCGACGGTGAGGTGGCGCGCCGGTTTGGGATGCAGAGTGATTTTGGCCGACTGATGGACCCGCTGGTGGATAAGATCATGATGGCGGCGGTCTTCATCTGCCTCGTGGAATTGCATAAGATTCCCGCGTGGGTCGTGATCGCCATTATCAGCCGTGAGTTTTTAATCACGGGCTTGCGGCTGCTCGCGGCGGCGAAGGGCAAAGTGTTGCCGGCGGAGCGGCTCGGTAAACACAAGACGGCGTGGCAGATGGTGACCGCGATTTTTTTCCTCGCCCTCCTCGCCGCGCCGGAGATCGCACCCGGCCTCCGCCAGGAAAGCTGGTGGGTTCCGTTGAATCATTTTGGCGGAAATGCGCTGCTGGCCTGCGCGCTGGTGCTGACGCTTTACTCGGGCTTCGGCTACCTTTGGAAACACCGCGCGTTGATCGAAGCGCGATGACCGCCTAAAAAATTCCCTGCTTCTGCTCGATCGAATCACCCGGTTGGACCTTGAGGTCTTTCGCCGGCTCCTTGCTCAGGGCTTTGAAGCTGAACTTCTCTTGCTTGCCTTCGCGGGTGAGGATGATCCGATCCCCGGCGAACTCGTTGCGACCGCCCGCGGCATTGATGGCGCCTAAAATCGACATGTCGTTTTGATAAGGGATGCGCCCAGGCGCGCGGACGTAGCCGCTCACGTTCACAAATCGCTGCCCCTGCTGAATCTGCACCGTGATCGTGGGATTGCTGTAAATTTTTTTGTCCTTCAGCTTTTGCTCCATGGATGCCTGCGCCTTGTTCACGAGCGACCCGGCCACCAGCGTCAGTCCGATGTGCGGAAGATTCACGTTGCCATCGTCGTCGATGGTGTAGGTGCCTTGGAATTCGGCGGCGTAGATCGGATCGACGCCCGCCAGCCGGATTTCGATCACGTCGCCTTTGCGCAGGGGGGCTTCGGCGGAAAGAGTCCGGCCGAGCATGAACAGGAAGGTGAAGGCAAATAGGATGGTTTTCATTTTGATCGGGCTCTTGATTAATAATCGGCGATGTGCCCGGGCCGAGCCGAGGGAGCGCGAGCGGCGGGCACTTTGACTGGTTCCAGGCGGGGTTTGACCTTGCCCTTGTCCGACTTTTCCGGAGAGTAGTATTCGTAGTAGCTCGTGTAGTACTGGTAACCGGAATCCTGGCGCGTATCGACGTTGTTGAGCACGACACCGAGCAGGTTGCCGCCGACGTTGACGACGGACTGCTTGACGCGCTGGAGCATGGAGCGCGGGAAGCGGCGGTGCTGCACGCACATGACCGTGATGTCCACTTCGCTGGCCAGAATGGAGGCGTCGCTCACGCCGAGAATGGGGGGCGAATCGAGGAAAACCAGGTCGTATTTGCGCTTCACGGTCGCAATGAGATCGACCATGCGCTGCGAGTTCAGGATGCCGACGGCGTCGGAAGGCAGGATGCCGCTCGGGATGAAGGAAAGATTTTCAAACGGCGTCTGCCGCACGACTTCGGCGAAGTCCATCTTGCTCGTGAGGTAGTTGGTCAGGCCCACGGAGTTGTCCATGTCGAACGCCTTGTGCAACGAGGGACGGCGCAAGTCGGCGTCGATGAGCAGGACGTTGTAGCCGCCTTTGGCACAGGTGTACGCGAGGTTGCAGAGCGTGGTCGATTTGCCTTCGCCCGCGCCGCCGGAGACGATGCTGATGGTGTTGGCGTCGGGATTTTTGCGATTGAACTCGATGTTCGTGCGCAGGATTCGATAAGCCTCCGCGTCGGGCGAGTCGATCGGGTGTTTGTGCAGCAGGCCGACGTTTTTCGGGACGACGGCGAGGACGGGAATGCCGAGGAATTTCTCCACGTCGTCGAGGGTCTTCACGCTCGTGTCGAGATACTCGAGGAAAAATGCGAGGCCGACGCCGACGAGCATGCCGATGAGCGAGGCCAAGCCCATGTAGGCGGCGACTTTCGGACGACCGGGGCCGGGCGCGGGCTCGGCGGGCTCGTGGACTTGCGCGGGGATCGTCGTGATCCGCATTTTCATCTCGTCTGCTTTCAGCGATTGCTGGGTCGCTTCGTAAAGGCGCTTGGCCGAGACGTACGCGCTTTTCGCCTCGTAGTATTCCGTGCCCTCTTTCTTCTTGTCGTTGAAATCCTTTTCGCTGAGGACGAGCTTTTTCTCCATTTCGGAGAGCGTGTTCTGGGAATTGGTCAATCGGCCGCGCAGGGCGTTTTTCACCGCCTCCAATTGATCTTTCAGTTGCCGTTCAAAGACTTCCACCTGCGCCCTCAGCGCCTTGACCTTCGGATGATTTTCGCCCAGACCCGAGTTTAAGAGCCGCGCCATTTCCGAGGCGGCGTCCTGCTTCAGCGCCACCACTTTGGATACCGTCGGATTCGGCATCTGCATCGTGTCGAGCAGCGGCGGCAACTCCTCCGGCTTTGTGTTCTCCACCGTCTGCAATTGCGTGGTCAGCTCCGTGACGAGTGTCTTTTTGTCCGACACTGCCTTTTGGATGGTCTGCAAATCACCAATGTCCAAGTCGCCCGGGTTTAGGTTCTCCGGGTCGGGGTCGGTCTTGCCAATTTGAGCGCGAATCTTCCCGGCTTTCGCTCCGGCCTCTTGCACGGCTTTGCGCTGTTCGTTCACACTTTCCAGCAACTGCCCCATCCCCTGATGGACCATGTCCTCCTGCATCTTGCGCCGTTTCGCGATGTACTCGGCGGCAATGGTATTGGCGATGTTCGAAGCTTCCTGCGCGTCGGTATCCCACACGCCGATTTCAATCAATTCGGTGTTGCGGACTTCGCGCAGTTCCAGTTTTTTAAGCAGGCGCTGATGCGTCATCTGCCGCGTCAGGGGAGGGCCGCCGGCCGACCATTTTTCGTTCAGCCGCAAACGTTCGATGACTGGATAGAGGATCTCGGTTTTCTGGATGATTTGAAATTGCGTGAGCACGAAACGCGGATCGGCGGCTGTGCCCGGATTGCCTCCCAAAATCCCACCGCCCGGCCGGTATTCTTCCGGCTTCACCTCGATCGTGGCCCTGGAGTAATATTCG
>JANXWU010000196.1 GCA_025350985.1 Spartobacteria bacterium
GATAAATCACCGTCCTACCTCACCGTCATTCGGCATACCCGGCGACGCGGATTTTCCAACCGGACAGCCAGCGTTCCTCGTGCCGCTCCGGCGGCGAATTGCGCACGCGGCGAGTCAAAACTTCCTTCGCGGCGTTGGAAAAATCCCGGCCAGCCGCGCCGGTTCCCGTCATGTTTTCCAGCACCTGCAACAGCCCCCACCCCTCGCCTCGGTAACGCTCGGTTTCGAGCACGCCTTCGCCTTTGAAGTTAACGTAATCGACCAGCGCATACGCGCCTGCCCCTCCGCTTTGCAGGACGCGCTGAAACTGCGCGCGCACTTTTTCCCGGTGACCGGATGGGGCTGCGGCGAGCATTTTCGGCAGCGCGTTTTCGAGCCGCTGCACGAGGAATTCCGCCTGCAATCGCAGCGTGGACGAAAGCAGTTCCCGCAGTTCGGTCATGCGCGCGGATTTTTGATCGTGTTGAAATTCGGCGCGGGTTGACCACGGGCATTTCGTGTCCAGATCGAGCCATTTTGGAAGAGACGCGCCGCGCGTTTTGAGATGGGAGACGAGCTTCGGAAAACTCTCCTCGAACGGACCCGCCGCCCCTTTTGGGTACCAAATAAAATGTCCGATGCCGAGCGACGCGAAATTTTCCCCGGCGTTCCACGAAGTGAGCCCTTCGACCGTGCCTCCGCATTCGTTGCGCCAAACCTTGCGCCCGATGTCGCCCGCTTCCTTGTCGGAAAGCCGCACTGAAGGCGGCGCGGCCGTCGCAACGCGCGAACCCAAAATCAGAGCGACGAGCAAAGGTCGAAAAAGCGTTTTCATTCGCTGGCAGGAGAGCCCGTTGTAGCGGCGGTCTTTGACCGTCGCAAACTTCTTCGGAAAAATGACGACGGTCGCAAAGAGCCTGTTGAAAAAGTTGGATCTGGAAGCCAGGAAGCCAGGAAAAGAGCGGCAGAAAATTCCTGTCTTCCTAGGTTCATGGCTTCCAGATTCCTCCAAAAGCCGCGCGTCCATCGCTCCGGGGGAGAATTTTTCAACCCGCTCCAAACCACCGCCACAGGCACCAACCGTTTGGCACTTGTTTCGGCTTGCCGTAAATTCCGGCACGACATTTTCCCATGAATTGGCTTTCGCATTTTTCCCGTATCGCTTGGGCGGCCTCTCTGGTGGCAGTGACCGCGGACGCCGAGGATTTCCAAGGATCGACGCAGGAGCTTCCGTACGATCAGGAAGTGATTTTTTACAGCAAGGCGGTGGCGCGCGATCCAGTGGCGCAGTTGCAAAAAAAAATCGACAGCGGCGAAGTGAAAATGAAATGGGACGAGCAATTCGGCTGGCTCCCGGCACTGCTCGACGCGCTGCAAGTTCCGAAGTCCTCGCAAATGCTCGTCTTCTCGAAGACCTCGCTGCAACGCCGCCTCATCTCGCCGCACAATCCGCGTTCCCTTTTCTACAACGACGACGTTTATCTCGGCTACATTCCCGGCGCGCCGGTGATGGAAGTGTCGGCGGTCGATCCGAAACTCGGCGGCATTTTTTACAAAATCGCGCAGGAAAAAACCGACTTGCCGAAGCTGGAGCGCGACACGGATTGCCTGAGCTGCCACGGCGGACCGAAGACGATCGGCGTGCCGGGACATTTTCTGCGTTCGGTGATCACGGACCGCCACGGTGAGATCGAATCGCAGGGCGATCTCGGCACGGTGACGCATTGCACGCCGATGGCCGAGCGATGGGGCGGGTGGTATGTCACCGGCTCGCACGGCGGACAGATGCATCGCGGAAATCTCTTCGGCGATAACACGCTGGAGGAAGCAAAGCTGCGGCCCGAGGAGTTCGGCAATCTGACCGATTTGTCCCGCTTTTTCGACACGTCCAAATACTTCGGGCAGGGCAGCGACATCGTCGCGCTGATGGTGCTCGAACATCAGGCGCACATGCACAACTACATCACTCGCCTGAACTATGAGACGCAGATGATGTTGAGCATGTATCAGCACATTCGTTATCTGAAACATCAGGAGGATGCGTTCCTGCGCTATCTGCTTTTCAAAGAGGAAGCGCCGCTGTCCGAGGCGGTGGCGGGCAATCCGGAATTCGTGGCTGCTTTCGTGGCGCGCGGTCCGCGCGATGCCAAAGGACGCTCGCTGCGGGATTTCGACCTGCACACGCGGCTGTTCAAATACCCGTGCAGTTACTTGATCTACTCGGAGGCGTTCGACCATTTGCCCGGCGTGATGCGCGACCGGCTGCTGCAGCGGCTCTACGACATTCTGACCGGGAAGGACGACGATCAACAATTCGCGCTAAAAGAAGCGGACCGGCGAGCCGTGCTGGAAATCCTGCGCGAGACGAAGGCGAACCTGCCGGGCTATTGGAAGAACGGCGGAACCGTCGCGAACTGATGAGTCGCGTCACACTTTGCGCCCGAATTTTTTCTCCAGTTCCCCGTACGACATTTGAATCATCGTCGGGCGACCGTGCGGGCAGCAGTAGGGCAGTTCGCACGCGAGCAAATCCTGGATGAGCCGCACGAGTTCCGGCTCGCGGAGCAGGTCGTTCGCTTTCACGGCGTGGCGGCAGACGGTTTTCACGATCACGTCTTCGCCGAGCCGCAGCTTGGATGTGGTCGCGCTGGTTTCGCGGAGTTCGTCGATGATTTCGTTGATGAGTTGCAGCGGTTCGCGCGAGCGCATGAACTGCGGCAGCGCGTCGATTTTGAAAGTGCCCGCGCCAAACGGCTCGATGCCGATGCCCATTTTGTGCAGTGTCGCGGCGTTCTGCGAAATCCAATCCGCATCGCGCGGGCCGAGCTGGATCGTGAG
>JANXWU010000212.1 GCA_025350985.1 Spartobacteria bacterium
ACATTTGATCGAATCATCCGCACATGCTCAGCGATTTGGACATTTGCTTCGCGTCGGCTTTCTTCTTTCGTAACTTATTGCATTGACGGCTATTTACCCTTCCTCACCGCTGTTTACCCTTTGGACATCTGTTCGTTCGACGGCAGGCATTCCATTCGCGTGCGAATTCCACTTCGCTCGGAATGACACAACAGTCCTGCTGCCGTCCATCGCTTGCCCTTCCGAAAAATCCTGCAACTCTTGCCGTCGCGATTCTCTCTGGCATGACCGTCACCGAACGCGAACTCTCCCCGCCCGACTTGCGCGCTCTGCTCGCCCGCGTCGGCGACGTGCGCCGGGAAAAAATCGGCGTGTCGATGGCAACTGGTTTGGCCTTGGTCATCGGCTTGATCGTCGCCACGCTCACCGCCGAAATGCTTTTCGACTGGCTTGTCGAGTTGCCGTGGCTCGCTCGCGCGCTCGTGCTCGCCGGCCTCGCGGGCGGTGTCGGATTCCTGGTGTGGCGATTTGCCCTCATCCCACTTTTCAAAAAAACCAACGACGACGCGGCGGCGCTGATGATCGAGAAGGCGCTGCCGATTTTTCGCAGCCGTTTTATCGCGTCGATTCAACTCGCGCGGACGCCGGAGATTTCCTCGCCCGTCCTCGTGCGCGCGCTCGTCGCCGAGACGACTGCGCTCGCGACCACGCAGGATTTTTCCAGCGTCGTAAAAACGCATCGACTCACCCGCGCCACGCAGGCGGCCACGGTCATTTTGATCCTCGCGTTCGCGCTGGCGTACTTCGGCGGCAAGGCCACCTGGCCTCTGCTCCAGCGCGCCTTTTTGAGCCGCGTCGAGCTGCCGCGCAAAACGCAATTTGCCGCGATCACGGGTGACCGCTCGGTGGGCGTCGGCGACGATTTGCGGATCGAGATGACGGCGGCGGGCGTGCTTCCGCAGCAGGGAAAATTGATTCTCAAGCGCGGCGGCGGCGCAACCAACGACTTCCCGCTTTTGCACGAATCGCCGAAGGATCACCCGCGGCAATATTCGCGGCTGATCCAGAACGTGCAGGAATCTTTCACCTACACCGCGCGGCTCGGCGACGCGACCAGCCAGACCTTCCGCGTGACGGCCGTGCCGCGCCCGACCATCGCGAAACTCGACTGCCAGCAGACGTATCCTAGTTACACAAAACTCGGCACCGTGCGCCGCGCGCCGGGCGACCTGAGCCTGCTCGCGGGCAGCCGGCTGCAACTAAAAATCCGCGCGAGCGTGCCGATAAAATCGGCCTCGCTGCGCCTCACCGGCGGAGCGGGCGAGTTGCCGATGAAGATCAATCCCGCCGACCCGCGCGAGTTGACGGGCGAACTTTCCATCCGCTCGAACACTCTGCGCGGCTTCTCGATTCACCTCGTCGAAACGCACGGCGTCGAGTCGAAGGACACCGCGACCTACCGCATCGACGTGATTCCCGACAAGCCGCCGACAGTGCGCATCACCTACCCCGACCGGCACGAGGAACTGGTCACGCAGACCGGCGCGCTGCTCATCGCATTTGAAGCGAGCGACGATTTTGGCGTGGCGCACGCGAGGCTGCATTACATCGTGAACCAGGACGCGGGCGGCACGGAGAAAACGGTCGAGCTGGATTTGGGTGGGAAAACTTTCAAGAACCTCTCGCGCCGCTACGAGTGGAAAATGACCGCGTTGCGGCCGCCGCCACCCGAGGGGAGCGTGATCGAGTATTGGCTCGAAGTGAGCGACAACAACGACGTGACCGGCCCCGGCATCGGCGTGAGCGAGCGGTATCAGGTGAAGCTGGTGACTGAACTGGAAAAACGCGCCGACCTCGCGAACCGGCTCAACGACACGCTCTCGTCGCTGAACCAAATCACGCAGGACGAGGAGCAACTCAATCAAGCGCTCGGCGTCCTTATTTTCGCGAAGCCGGTGAAATAGAACCGAACATTTTGCGCGCGTGGTCTGACTGACGGACGCGCTGCTTTCAACACGCACTCGGGTCTTTTTAGACGCCCTCAAAAAGCGCGAGCATGCGTCCGGTTTTGCCACTTTCGGCCCGATAGGAGTAGTAGCGTTGCAAATCGGTCGCGGTGTTCGCGCCGCCGTCATGCACCTCAGTCACGCCCGCTGCCCGGCATTGCCGCGCGATTTCGGCGGCGAAGTCGGTCTCGTACTCCGGCGGACGGATGCACGGGCTGATTTGCGCGAGCATCCGGCTCGGGTCGGCTCCGAAAATGGCGCGCATTTTTTCAATCGTCGCGGGCACGACTCCGAGTTCGGTGCCTTTTTTTCCCGAGTGCGCGAGGCCGATGCACCGGCGCACCGGATCAACCAAAAACACCGCCGCGCAGTCGGCGACGTAAATGCCGAGACACGCGCCGGGGCGGTCGGTCACGAGCGCGTCCACGCCGGAGGAGCAGGCGGGAGAATGGGCATCGACGACGGTGACACCCGCACCGTGGATTTGCTCCGCCGTGAAAAACGGATCGCCGCCGACTCCGAGTTCACGCCGGGCTTGGGCGTGAAAATCCGCGAGCCGGTCGAGCGCCTGGTCGCGTTCGAGATGCAGGTCAAGCCCAGGGATGCGTCCGACGAATCCATGCCGCAGCCACGGCAGTCGGGAGAGCGCGGGAAATGTTTCGACCGGGATCACGGGAGAATCCAAACCGATCGCAAAACGAAAAATCGCATGTGGCTCAGTTAAAAAAACCGCGTGTCATTCTGAGCGAAGGCTTGGCGGACTCGAAGAATCTCTTGAAGCATTTTTAGGCGTCCGTTGCACGGGGAAGTGCATGAGATTCTTCGACTGCGTTCCGTTCGCTTGGGCGAACTCCACTGCGCTCAGAATGACACAGCGCGCGTTTGTCCAAACTGAGCCAGGGCGAAATCCGCAGAGCCGTTTACTGCCGCGGCTGGTTGCGAATCTCCGTCTGCGACGCGCGCGATTTATTCACCAGCGGATCGTCGAACAACTCCTCGTACTGCGTCGCCGTCGCCGTCACCCGCTCGAAGTCCGCAATGGCGGCATTGTAGTCGTGGCGCGCCTGCAACTCGGTGGCGCGCGCGTTGGTGAGCTGGACTTGGGCGTTGAGCACGTCGAGTTGCGTGCCCGCGCCGGCGTCCAGCCGTTCCTTGGCGAGGCGCACGGCTTCCAGCGCCTGCTCGACATTTTTCTCCTGGCTCTCCCGCGTCTCCTTCGCCTGCTGGAGATTGTCGATCGCCTGCTGCACTTCGAGTTCGACCTGATGCACCGCATCCTCATACGTCACGCGCGACGATTCGAGCTGCGCGCGCGCCTGTTTGGTTTTGCCGTAGGTCGCGAGGCCGTCGAACACATTCCACGTCCCGTTCACGCCGAAAAACCAGCCGCGCACCGTGTCGCTCAGGTCGCTGGACAGGCGCGAGTTGCGGATTTCGTAGCCTCCATTTGCCTGCAGCGTCGGCTGATAACCGGCGAGCGCGACCTTGATGTTTTGCGCCTGGATCAGGATGTTTTGGCGCTGGATTTTGAGAAAAGGACGGCGCGCCTTCGCGGTCGCGATGGCCTCCTCGACGTTCACCTTTCGTTCATGCACTTCGAGGTTTCCCACCGCCTCGAATGGCGTGCCGGGGTGCGCCTGGTTGTAGGGAAGGCCGAGCGTTTTCGCGAGGACGAGCATCGAGATGCTGTAGGCGTTTTTCGCGCGGATCAAATTCGGCCGCGCGTTGGCGAGCGCGACCTCTGCCTGGAGCACATTGAAGCGCGGCACGGTGCCGGCCTCGAAGCGGTTCAACTGATCGGAAAGCTGGTTCTGCAACAGCTCCACCGATTCCTCCTGCACCTTGATCAACGCACGGTTCAGCAGCACGTCGTAAAATTGTTTGCGCGTGTTATCGACCACCGTGTCGATGAGGTCGCGCAGGCCGTAAATGCTGCTGTCCTGCGTCAGCTTCGCGATGCGCAACGCCGGACCGACCGCGCCGGAATAGAGCACTTGCGTCGCCTGCAAAGTCACGTTCCACGATTTGTCCTGCGCGGAAAAATTCGAGACCTGCGTCGTCGCGGTCGAGCCGTTGCTGGTCCTGTCCGCCGGGTTGGAGGACGTGCTGGAACTGGTGTTTTGCCCCGTGCCGTTGCCGGTCGTGTTCTGCGACGTCGAGGAAGAATCGGACACGACATTATTCAGCGAACTCGTCCCGCCACCTCCTTGCACCAGCGATTTTTGCTGCTGGCTGTAGCCGCCCGTGAGCACGAGATGGGGCAGCGCCGCCGCGCGCACTTCGATCACCACCCCGCGCGTGCGCTCGATTTCCTGCTTCTGTTTTAAAAGGTCCGGGTTCTGGCGCAGCGCGAGCTCGACTGCCTGTTCGAGCGTCAGCCGGCGCGAGCCGCTGAGAAATTTCTCCGGGCGCTCCGCGGCCACGACCATTCCAGCGGCGACCGCCAGCAATCCAAGGACAAGACGAGTGGGTTTCATTTGCTTTGACAGAAATCGTAAATCTTTTCGTAAATTTGCAGCCAGGCGACACGCTCGGATTCCGAGAGCAGGTCGGAAATTTTCAAAATATTGTCGGACACGTCCTGCCGAATCTGCCCGACGAGCAGCGATCCGGCGGCGGTGATTTGCACCATGACCTTTCGGCGGTCATCGGTCGCGTGCGCGCGTTTCAGATAGCCAAGCTTTTCGAGACGGTCCACCAA
>JANXWU010000226.1 GCA_025350985.1 Spartobacteria bacterium
AAAAACTCCCCGCGGCTCTCGGCAACCGCCGGGTTGAGACGGCGGCACTACGTCTGCTCGCCGACAATCCCTCGCGCGCGCTGCTGCTAAAATCAGTCGCGGGGCAACAGGGGTTGTTGCAGATCTACGAGGACATCTGCATGCAGGATGCCAGCGATTGCGCGGCATGTCCGTTCCCGGAACAACTTGCGAAGTGGTAGGCTTACAACCGGGACACGAGCAGCTCGCGTTGGAAGACCATTTCCTTCGGCAGGCGCTCGTAAAGTTTGAAGAACAGTTCGTCCTGTTGGAGCAACTCGCGATACCACTCCTCACGATCGATCTTTTCCACTTCGTCGAATTCCTTTTCGCCGAAACCTTTCAGCCCTTCAACGTTGAAGTCCTTGAAGCTGGGCATCCAGCCGATGGCGCTTTCGTGCGCGCGCGCGTTCCCGTTGCAACGGTTCACGATCCATTCCAGCACGCGCATGTTTTCTCCGAAGCCGGGCCAGAGAAAATTGCCGTCCTTGTCCTTGCGAAACCAGTTCACGCTGAAAATAAGCGGCGGATTCTTGATCTGCTTTCGCATGCTCAACCAATGGCGAAAATAGAGGCTCATGTTGTAGCCGCAAAACGGCAGCATCGCCATCGGATCGCGCCGCACCTGGCCCACCGTGCCAGCGGCGGCGGCGGTCATTTCGCTGCCCATCGTCGCGCCGAGATAAACGCCGTGGCTCCAGTTGAATGCCTGCACCACCAGCGGCATCGTCGTCGCGCGGCGACCGCCGAAAATGATCGCGCTCACCGGCACGCCGTTCGGGTCGTTCGCCTCGGGCGCGAGCACGGGATTGTTCGCCATCGGCGCGGTGAAACGTGAGTTCGGATGCGCGGCTTTTTCCTTCGAATCGGGCGTCCATTTCTGGCCGCGCCAGTCGAGGCATTCGGGAGGCGGCGGATCGTCGTGGCCTTCCCACCACACGGTGCCGTCGGGCTTCAGCGCGACGTTGGTAAAAATCGTGTCGCGTGCGATTGAGGTCATCGCATTCGGGTTCGATTTTCGATTCGTGCCGGGCGCGACGCCGAAATAACCGGCCTCCGGATTGATCGCGTAAAGGCGTCCGTCCGCGCCGGGTTTCATCCACGCGATGTCGTCGCCGACTGTGGTGATTTTCCAATCCTGGTACGCGGCGGGCGGGACGAGCATCGCGAAATTCGTCTTGCCACATGCGCTCGGGAAGGCCGCCGCGACGTAGGTTTTCTCCCCCTGCGGCGACTCGACGCAGAGCAGCAACATGTGCTCCGCCATCCAGCCCTGCGTGCGTCCGAGATACGAGCCGATGCGCAGCGCGAGACATTTTTTTCCCAGCAAAACATTGCCGCCGTAGCCGGAGCCGACGCTGATGATCGTGTTATCTTGCGGGAAGTGGACGATGAAGCGGCGGTCGGGATTGCAGTCGAGCGTCGAGTGCGTGCCGCGGTTGAAATCATCGCTCTCGCCAAGCTGCGCCCAAGCATCCAAGCCCATCCGCGACATGATCCGCATGTTTAGCACGACGTAAATCGAGTCGGTGATTTCGACGCCGACTTTGGTGAGCGGCGAACCTTTCGGCCCCATGAGATACGGCACCACAAACATCGTGCGGCCCTTCATCGCGCCCGCGAGCAAGCCGCGCAGCTTCTCGTACATTTCCGCAGGCGGGGCCCAGTTATTCGTCGGCCCCGCGTCCTCCTCGGTGGGCGTGCAGATGAACGTGAACTGCTCGACACGCGCCACGTCGTTCGGGTTCGAGCGTGCGAAATAACAGCCGGGCATTTTCTCCTGATTGAGCGGAGTCAGCACGCCGTCCGCGACCGCGACCTCGGTGAGAAATTTCCGCTCGGCCTCCGAGCCGTCGCACCAGAAAATGCGATCCGGCAGAGTGTGCGCCGCTGTTTCCGCAACCCACTTGCGCACGATTTCGCTGGCGGGCTGGTGGCTACCGATTTCGTTTGGCGGTTGACTGAGCGAGGGCGTGTTCATGTTAAAAAATCGACGCGCAGTATGGCGGCGTGCGCGAAACTTTTCCAAGCCGCAACTTTTCGAATCCAACCGGCGCTTGAGCAGCGCGCCACCGTGAAATAAGTTCGTGGCGCGATGCCCTACTCGCCCAGCTTCCACGACTACCGGCCGATCACTTGGTACAAACGCGTCCCGATTTATCTCACGACGATTCTGTGCGGACTGTTCGCATTGGGAATGGTGGCGACGACGATTTTGCAGACGGCAAACGTCAGCATCCTGCCGCTCATTTTTTCGGTGCAGGCGTTCTGGCAGCGCGGCTGGATTTGGCAACTGCTGACCTATCCGTTCATCGATCAGCCCTCCTTTTTCTACCTATTCAGCATCCTGTTTTTCTACACGAGCGGGATCGAGGTGGAGAAATATTTGGGACGAAATCGTTTCCTCAAACTCTTCGCACTCCTAGTCGTCCTGCCGCCCGCACTCCTGTCGCTTTGGGGCTTCGCGGCGGGTGCGCCTCTCAGCGCGTGCGCGGGACCTTACAATCTCACCCTCGGCATGTTCATCGCGTTTGCGACTCTTTATCCGAACGTCGAGTTCTGGGGTTTCATCCCGCTGAAATGGTTTGCCTTCGCCGGTCTGGTGCTCGCATCGATGAATCATCTGCCGCGTCACGACTGGATTGGGCTGACGATGCTTTGGGGAAATTGCGGAGCGGCGTTCGGGTTCATCAAATTTCTTCAGCACGGCGGCTCGATGGAACTGCCGGACGGGCTTTTGAAAAACCCCTTCCGACGCAAACCGAAATTCCGCGTCGTGCCCCGTCCGGTCGCGGGAAAACCGGGGCGCATCGTCGAGGATGATCCGGTTGAGTCCATCGATCCGCTGTTGGAAAAAATCGCGCAGCATGGCCTGAAGAGCCTGACAACCCGCGAGCGCGAACGGCTGGAACGCGCGAGCAAGGCGCTCGCGAAAAAGCAGCCTGATCGTTGATGAACGATGGACGCGGACGCGCCAACGATCAGCGTGAATCGTTTCAAAACCGCCTGTCATTCTGAGCGGAGTGGAGTTCGCCCCAGCGAACGAAACGCCGTCGAAGAATCTCATGATGCCTCTCAAAGCGACGCCCGCGACAAAGCCTGAGATTCTTTGACTTCGCTGCGCTCCGCTCAGAATGCCACGGCGGGGACACGAACTGATTTGCGGCTGATTACTCACTGATTCCTCTTTCCCCGCAACGCAGCGCGCGCGTATCTTTCGCCTATCCAATGGACGAACCGCCGCCGTCATCGCCGCCACTGCCGAAGCCGCTCTTCGAGTCGAGTTACGTCACCGCGATGTCGCATTTCTATCGCGGCGAACTCGGACGCATCATGGCCTGGCGCGCGCGGCTCGACACGACCACGACCTGGGCTATCACCTCGACGACCACGATTTTCACCGTCGCCTTCACCGTGCGCGACGTGCCGCACATTATCTTTTTTTTCAACATCGCGATCGTCTGGATCATGCTTTGGATCGAGGCGCGGCGGTACCGGTTTTACGATGCCTTTCGCGCGCGCGTGCGGATGCTGGAAGCGCATTTTCTCGTGCCCGTCGTGATGGAAAATCGCGGGATGCTGCAAGGCGAATGGAAAAAACTCGTGTGCGAAGACTTGTTGCTGCCGTCGTTTAAAATCAGCGCGTTCGAGGCCGTCGGACGGCGGCTCAAGCGCAATTACAGCTTCATTTTTCTGATCATCCTCACGGCTTGGGTGACGAAGATTTTCATGCACGCCAAGTTGCCGATCCAAGGCTTCCGCAGCTTTTACGACGCGCTCGCCGTCGGCGGTTTCCCAAAGTGGCTGGTCGCGCTGATCTTCATCGGCACGCTGGTCACCGTTATCGCGATCAACATTTACATCGCGAAAAAATCGGCCGGCGAGATTTCGGAATTCGGCACGCATCGTTCGATGTGGCGGATTTGATGAGCGACGCCCTTTCCGAGTTGCGGCAGATCGTCGCGCGACTGCGCGCACCCGGTGGCTGCCCGTGGGATCGTGAGCAGACGCACGCGACTTTGCGCCACGATTTGATCGAAGAGGCGTGGGAGGTCGTCGAGGCGATTGAGCAAAATGACGACGCGCATTTGCGCGAGGAACTCGGCGATTTGCTGTTGCAAGTCGTGATGCATTCGCAGATCGCGAGCGAGGCGGGGCAGTTTGATCTCGATGCCGTGGCGCGGGAAATCGCGGAGAAACTCGTGCGCCGCCACCCGCATGTTTTTGGCGAAAAGAAGCTCGGCGACAGCGGCGCGGTGCTCCAGCAGTGGGACGAAATCAAGCGGCAGGAAAAGGGCGCGGAGTCGGTGCTCGACCACATTTCGCTCGCGCTGCCTGCGCTCATGCGCGCGGAGAAAGTGCAGAAGCGCGCGGCGCGAGTGGGCTTTGACTGGCCGGACAGGCACGGCGTGGTGGAGAAACTGCAGGAGGAACTGCGCGAACTCGACGCCGCGCAAAAAAGCGGCGAGCACGCGCAGGTGGTCGATGAATTGGGCGACGTGCTTTTTTCCGTCGTAAACCTCGCGCGCAAACTCAAGGTTCAGCCAGAACTGGCGTTGCAGGCGGCGACGAAAAAATTCATCGACCGGTTTAAGAAGCTCGAAGCGGTGCTGGTGTCGCGCGGGCTGAAGTTTGAACAACTGACGCTCGCGGAAATGGATGCCGTGTGGGACGAAGTGAAACGCTTGGGATAGGGCGGGACTCGCATTCGGAAAAAGTTCGCGTCAGCGAGGGCGCTGACGCCAGCACGCGAGGCGCGTGCGCTGCCCGACGCAGAGTCCGCGCGCCTGGCTTTAGGCGCTGCCGGTGCGGATGAATTGCGTGTAAAGTTTTTGATAAATCCCGCTCTGCGCCAGCAACTCGTCGTGCGTGCCGCGCTCGGCGATTTCGCCTCTGTTCAAAACCAAAATCAAATCGGCCTGGCGAATCGTGCTGAGGCGGTGCGCGACGACGAAACTCGTGCGTCCGCTCAACAGCGTCGTCAGCGCGCGCTGGATGCGGGCTTCGGTCAGCGCGTCGATGGAACTGGTGGCCTCGTCCAGAATCAGCAAGCGCGGGTCGGCGAGCAGCGCCCGCGCGAAGCTGATCAACTGCCGCTGGCCGACCGACAGGCTCGCGCCACCCTCGCCGACTTGGGTGTGAAAGCCGTCGGGCAGCATTTCGACGAGGTCGAGAAAATCGAGACGGCGCGTGGCTTCGATCACCTCCTGCACGCCGGCTTCGGGGCGCGCGAAACGGATGTTGTCGAGCACCGTGCCTTCGAACAAAAAGCTTTGCTGATGCACGACGCCCATCTGGCGGCGCAGCGAGTCGGAGCGGACGCGCGTGATGTCGTGCCCGTCGAGCAGGAGCAGTCCGGTCGTGGGCAAATACATTTTTGCGGCGAGGTTGGTGATGGTCGTTTTTCCGCTGCCGGTGTGACCGACGAGCGCGATCGTGCGACCCGGCTCGGCGGTAAAGTTGATGGCTTTCAAAACCGGCCGCTCCGGCTCGTACGCGAACGACACGCCACGAAATTCAACACGCATCCCGCGCGGTAGAGCAAGCTTCCAGCTTGCTTCGCCCGGAGCTTGGACCAAGCCAGAGCCTTGTGCTACTTCAAGCTCAACCGCCTGCGGATCGTCTGTCCATGCGGGTTTGGTGTCGAGCAACCGGAAGACGCGCTCGGCTCCGACCATCGCGGCAAGCGCGGCGTTGTACTGGTTGCCGATGTTTTTGATCGGCTCGAAAAAGAGCGCCGCGAGGAAAAAGAATTGCACGATATTACCCACCGGCGCGTGGACATGCGGATCGAGGACGCGCCAGCCGCCGACGATCAAGAGCAGCGCGGTGAAGAACTGGCTGTTGAATTCCAACAGCGGCAGAAAGACGGCGGAAGTGCGCGCGGAGGCGAGATTGAAGCGGGATTGATCGACGACGAGTTCGCGGAAATAGCCGGCGTTCACATCCTCGCGCACAAAGCCCTGCGTCACGCGCACGCCGCTCACCGACTCGGCGAGGGTCGCGGTGATGCGGCTGTAGCTTTCGGTCGCGCGGCGTTGCGCCTCGGCGATGCGGCGCGCGAAGTGTTTGTTCAAAAAATAAATGAGCGGCGCGATGGCGAGCACCACCAGAAACAAAACCCAGTCGTAAAAAAGCATCAACGCGCCGGCAATGAGCATTTGGCCGATTTGCACGAAGCTGATGAAGACGACGTCCTGGACGCCGGTGCGGATGCTGTCGATGTCGGACGTGACGCGTCCGATGATGCGCCCGACTTTGGTCTTGTTGAAAAAGCTCATCGGCAGCGACATGAGATGGCGGAAAACTTCGCCGCGCAGGTCGTGGATGACGGCTTCGCCGAGTTCGAGCGCGAGCCGGTAGCGATAGTGAAAAGTCCAGTTGGTAAACGCCGCGAGCGCCGCGAATCCGAGTGAGCCGAACAGAATGCCGCGCGGGTCGCGATGGGTGATGGGGCCGTTGATCACCGCCGCCATCGCCCAGGTGCAAAGCGGCAGCAGTGCGGAGCGCAGCACGACGTGGAAGATGAGCCAGTTGCGGACGCGCGCGTGCGGATGGGCGTAGGAAAAGACGCGCGCGAGGAGACGAAAGACATTTAGCTCGGGACGCTGCTGCGTTTCCTCAGGGTCGCGCTGGACGTGGACGAGTGGTGGCACAGGGTGGGCGTCAGATGAATCGAGAGCTTACAAATGATTCCGCGTCCCGGACATCACGCGTGCAAGAATCGAAAGGGATCGCATCTCATGCAAACGAATCCCTGTCCTGATTTTCGGATTTGCGAGAGCCCCGGACCGCCGCTACAGCAATGCCACTCCCGATGACCACGCTTCGCATTTTGCTGCTCGAAGACAACGAAAACGACGCCATCCTGCTGGCGCGGGAACTGCGCGCGAGCGGGCACGCTGCCGAGGTGAAGCGTGTTTATACCAAGCCCGCGTTCGTGGAAGCGCTCGCGCTCGGCGGGTGGGACGCGGTGCTGGCCGATTACAATGTCCCCGGTTTCGATGCGCTGGCGGCGATCGAGGCGATGGCCGAGGCGGGCGTGGATTTGCCATTCATCATCGTGTCTGGCGAGGTGGGGGAGGAAAAGGCCGTGCTGGCGATGAAGGCGGGCGCGCACGATTTCATCGTCAAAGGCAGCCTGGCGCGGCTCATCCCCGCGCTCGAACGCGAAGTGCGCGACGCGACGGGCCGCCGGGAGCGCCAGCAGGAGCAGCTTAGTTTGCGGGAAAGCGAGGTGAGCGAACGGGCACGCCGGGAGGAATTGGAGGCGCTGATGGAGGCCATCCCGGCGGCGGTTTGGATCGCGCACGATGCCGGCTGCCTAAAGATAACCGGCAACAAGCGGTCGTATGAATTTCTCGGCGTCGAACCGGGGCGCAACATCTCCAAGTCGTCGGCGGAAGGATTTCCCACGCACGAAGTCTGGGTGGAGGGACGTCTGCTGCAGCCCGATGAACTGCCGCTGCAACGCGCGACCGCCACCGGCAAACTCGTGGCGGGGAAGGAACTGGAAATCCGCCGGACGGATGGGCGCGTCCTGCACGTTTACGGGAACGCCGTGCCGGTCTTCGATCCTACGGGCAAGGTGCGCGGGGCCATCGCGACTTTTGTGGACATCAGCGCCCGGAAGGCGGCGGAGGAGGCGTTGCGCGAGGCGAACGACAAGCTGGAACATCGCGTCGCCGAACGCACCGCCGAACTGCGCGCGGCCAATGCGCAACTCGAACAAGCCGGTGCGGAACGCCAGCGCCTGGAGGCGGCAATCGCCAGCGCGGCGGAGAACGAGCGGCAGGCTTTGCGCTACGACCTGCACGACGGGCTCTGCCAGGAACTCGCCGGCATTGGTTTCATGAGCAATGTCCTCGCCCGCAATCTCGCGGACTGCTGCGACGCCCACGCGGCAGATGCCTCCGCCATCGCAAAGCTCGTCAACGAAACGCTCACCCACACGCGCATGCTCGCGCGCGGCGCGTCGCCCATCGACGCCGGAGCGGAGGGGCTTATGGGCGCGCTCAAGGAACTGGCCTCCACCACCGCGCGCACCTACGGCATCGCCTGCCATTTTACCTGTCCGAAACCGGTGCTCGTCGCGAGCAGTCTGAACGCCGGGCACCTCTACCGCATCGCGCAGGAGGCGGTCCACAATGCCGTCGAGCACGGCAAAGCGCGCCGCATCGCCATCGAACTTGCCGCCAGTCCCGCCTCCTCCTGCCTGCGCATCGTGGATGACGGCCGCGGCTTTTCGGAAAAAGAAGCGGCTCATCCCGGGATGGGAGTGCGGGTGATGCGGCATCGCGCCGAGAGCATCGGCGGGAAGCTGCGCATCGCGCCGGCGGACGGTGGCGGCACGATGGTGGCGTGCGAGTGGAAATAAAAGGCGGTCGTTCCCCAATCTGCCCGCTTCGGCGTTCAATGTTGGATGTTCGGGGTTCGATCTTCAGTTCGCGCAGGTGCTGCGGATTCGATCCACGCGCTGAACTGCCTCGCCGGTGCGTGGGCTGAACTCC
>JANXWU010000229.1 GCA_025350985.1 Spartobacteria bacterium
GCGGAGTCGAAGAATCTCTTGAACCGCTTTTCGGCGTGCCGCGGCACGGGGAAGGGCATGAGATTCTTCGACTGCGTTTCGTTCGCTTGGGCGAACTTCACTCCGCTCAGAATGACACACGCTTTTCAAACCGAGCCATAACCTAAAGTTTGCGCCGGAACGATTCCTGCGATAAAAACGTTACCATGCTCCCCCGCAGAATTGCCTTGGTCGCGCTTCTTACTCTCTTGGCTCCGCTTTTGGGACGGGCCAATCCCTCCGGTGAATCCGTCGCCGCCGGCAATGCCAGTTTCCAGCGCAACGGCTCCGCGCTAACGATTCACACCGGCGTCCGCACGATCATCAACTGGCAGGATTTTTCCATCGGCACCGGCGAGAGCACAAAGTTCGTGCAGCCTTCCGCGGCGTCGGTCGTGCTCAATCGCGTCACCGGCGACAACCCCTCGTCTCTGCTCGGCAGTTTGCACGCGAACGGCAGCGTGTGGCTCATCAACCCGAACGGCATCCTCGTCGGCAAGGGCGCGCGCATCGACACGGCGGGCTTTCTGGCCTCGACGCTCGACACCACGAACGCGGAGTTTTTGCAACGCGGCGACGTGAAGTTTGTGGGATCATCGTCCGCGACTGTGGCCAATCAAGGCGCGATCCACGCGCTCGGTGGCGACGTTTTCCTCATCGCCAGACACGTTGAAAACAGCGGCTCGATCACGGCACCGCGAGGGACGGTGGGGCTCGCCGCGGGCGCGGAGATTTTACTGAAAAAGGCGGGCACCGAGCGCGTGTTCGTGCGCCCCTCCGCTGGCAGCGTCGGTGGCACCGGCGTGGACAACAGCGGCTCCATCGCAGCCGTGCAGGCGGAGTTGAAGGCTCACGGAAATATTTACGCGCTGGCGATTAATAATAGCGGCCTGGTGCGCGCGAACACGGCGGTGCGGGAAGGCGGGCGGGTGCTGTTGAAAAACGGATCGGCAACCGCGTCCAACCTCCGCGCCAATGGCCACGGCGGACGCATCGTGCTCGATGGCGGCGCGGGCGGCGTGGTGAATAATTCCGGCACCCTCGACGCTTCCGGCAAGGCGCGCGGCCAGCACGGCGGCGACATTACCGTGCTCGGCGACAAGGTCAACGTGACCGCCGGACTCGTCGACGCGAGCGGCGACAGCGGCGGTGGCCGCGTGCGCATCGGCGGCGGCGCGCACGGCGAGGGGACGGTGCGCAACGCGACGGCGACGACCATCGGTGCGGACGCCAAAATTTCCGCCGACGCCATTCGCGCCGGCCACGGCGGCAAGGTGGTCGTCTGGTCCGATGACACGACGATTTTCGACGGCGCGATCAACGCGCGCGGCGGTGCCGTGCGCGGGGCGGGGGGCTTCGTGGAAGTTTCCGGCAAGGGCAATCTGGGCTTCCACGGCGTCGTCGATGCCGGAGCGACGGGCACGATTTTGCTCGACCCGCGCAACATCACGATTACGGCGTCGGGCTCGGACGACGCGCAGGTTTCCGGCGACGGGAAAATTCTTTTCGCCGACGGCACGCCGGCCGCCACGACGGATTTTTCCATCAGCAACACCGCGCTCACCGCGCTCTCCGGCAACGTCGTCCTGCAAGCGCAGCAGGACATCACGCTCAACAGCGGTGCGCCGCTCAACTTCACGCACCTCATTCCCGGCGGTCGTTTCGTGCTGCAAGCCGGGCGGCACATCACCCTCAATTCCGCGGTCACCACGGCGGGCGCGGACATTTATCTCGAAGCCGATTCGCCGCACAGCGGGACTGCTTTCGACGGCGTGGGCACGCTGACCATCGCCGCACCGGTGAGCACGAACACCGGCGGCTTCATCCAGCTTCTCGGCGCGAATTTTTCCATCACCAGTACGGTCAACTCCGGCTACCGCCGCTCGACCCGCGTCGCGCCTTCGATGGATGGAGCGGACTTCAGCATTGGGGGGATCATCAGCAATGCGTCCATCGACAATCTGATTTCCACCTATCAGGTCTGGCTGGGCAAATCGCAGAGCGCAGGCAGCAACGGCATCGGCGCGGGATTCGTCGAGCCCACGGCGGGCAATCTGGTGATCGGCGCGCCAGCCATTTTGCACAATCACGGCGCGGTGCTGATGTTTTCCAAGGGCGACGTGGACATCAACCAATCGCTGACGACCACGACCAAAACCGTCTTCCAGGCACCGACGGCGGGCGCGCTGACTTTCCGCGTGGCCGACGGTGCGACGTTCAGTAACACCGGCGGCGGCTTGCAGATTGAAAACTACGACGTGGTCGTGGACACCACGCCGGGCGGAGGCGGCCACCTCAACGTCGCGGGCGTCCTGAGCATCGGCGCAACCGAACCGGCGTCGGGCTCGTTCAAAGG
>JANXWU010000238.1 GCA_025350985.1 Spartobacteria bacterium
GATGGCCGTCCGCCGAGGATGGAGCCGGTGTTCATCTGGCAAACGCCAGCCGAGTGATTGATGCCGTCGGCCCAGCAGGAGCGGATGACGGCGAGATCGTCCACCATTTCCGCCGTGTGCGGCAGCCAGTCGCTGACCCACAGCCCGCTCTTGCCATGTTGTTTCCACTCGCGTTTGTCGGTTAAGATGGGTGACCGCGATTCGCCCATCGCGGTGATGATTTCCCCGAAACTGCTCGGGATTGGTTTGCCCGCGAGCTTGCGAAGTTCCGGCTTCGGATCGAACAAATCGAGATGGCTCGGCCCGCCTTCCATGAACAAAAAAATCACACTCTTCGCGCGCGCGGCGAAGTGCGGCTTCTTCGGAGCGAGCGGGGAAATGATGGGCGACGCCGCCGAGGCCGCGTGTTGTCCGAGGAGATAGTTCAGGGCGAGCGCACCGAAGCCTGCGCCACTTTTGGCGAGGAAATCGCGGCGGGAAAAGGAACGTTGGAAGTGCGGAACTCGGAGCGCGGAATGCGGAGTGGAAGAATACATCTTGCGTTATTTTTTCTTTCTGGCGGTGACAATGGACGAGACGACCATCGCGAGAATTTCGTTCGCCTCCCGGTGCAGTTCGGCGAGTTTTTCGGCACGGATGATGGAGCCTTCGGTCAACAGTTCAAACCAGTACAAACACTCGTCAGCCTCTTCCTCGACGATACCGAGTTTTGCACAAAACTCCTGTTGAGAGCGGGCCCGCCGCGCCGCACGATAATTTGCCCCGACGGAAGTCGCGGACCGCAACACTTGCCTGCCAATCACATCGGCTGCGCGGCCACGGGGTAGTGCGTCCACCAGCTTCATGACGCGCAAGGCGAAATGCTTCGTCCGATAAGCAAGTTGATCGGTTCTGGGGTTTCCCAGTTCCTCACTCCGAGTTCCGAGTTCCGCGTTCATTCGACGTAGAGGAATTCATTCGAGTTCAAAAGGACGTGGCAGAAATCGCGCAGCGCCGCGGAGTGGACATCGACTTTTTCGGCGACGCTTTCGGCGACGGTGATGTTCAGTTTGTGCTCGCCAGAATCCAGAAACACGCCCGGCTTTTGCTCGAAGCGCCAGTAGGCAACCGTCTCGCTGGCCGTTCCTTCCTTGGTCAAAAGAAGCTGCTCGTTGCGCAGCGCCGCGTTGGAAAGGCGCACGTCGTCGATCAGTCCGTCGAACCACGATTCCTTGTTCCCGACACGACCGCCGATCGTGAACGGCTCGGCGTTGGCAAAGCCGCCGGCGATCGTGTGCTCGACTTCGGCGGCGAGCAGCGGGTCCTCGTCATTCGACAAATCCTTCACGAAAAAAGTGACCTTCCCGGAGGCAGTGGCCGACGCGAGCTTCACCGACGCGGCGAGATAATAGGGCTTGTTCGGTTCGAGGTGCTGGTCGGAAAAAATCGCGTCTTCACCGAAGCTTCCATCCAGCTTTTTGCCGAACATTTGCAGCACCAGTGTCTCCGGTTTGCGGCGCGATTTTTTTCCGGTGATGCCAAAGCCCCAGCCGGGTTCCTTCGCATCGCCGTTCCATTTCGCCGCGATCGTGCGGACCGAGCCGTTGTCGTAAATCGAACGCAAGACGATGAACGCCTCAATCGTGAAATCGCCCGTCGGCAGCGTGTCGCAGTTCGGCACGTCGAAGCGCCGCTGGGAGCTGTTCGGCGCGAGCACCGCAGCCTGCCCGTCCCGGTATGGAATCTTGTCGTAAATGAAAGCGGCTTTCGCCGAGCCTGCTTTGTTGGGGTCGATGCGCGCTTTTTGTTCCCTTAAAAACGCCAGCGCCGCCGCAGTTTCGTCAGTGCTGGGCGCGCGCCCAAAAGCGAGCAGATACGCGCGCGCGACGGCCCCGGCGTCGTCCTTGCCACTCTCTTTTTGCAGGCGATCTGCGAACGCTTTTGCGCGCTGAAGCATCCGCTGGCTGTTGATCAAAAACAGCGACTGCACCGGCGTCGTTGTCGTGTCTCGCGACGAGGCGCTGGTAAACCAAAATGGCGCGTCAAACACGTCGTTCAGCGGGTCGCGCAGATTGCGCATGATCTTCGTGTAAATCGCGCGCCGCGGCTGATCGCTGTTCACGCCCGGCCCGCCCGCAGCAGGTTTCAAATCACCGGTGACGGCGAGCAGCGCGTCACGAATTTGTTCGGCGTCGAGTCGGCGCGTGGGGAACCGCCAGAGCAGTTTGTTTTCGGGATCGACCAATTGCGGATTGGCGGCTGCGACCGTGGCTTTGCCGGCCGCAAGTTGACTCCCCTGCCGATAGGTCGCGCTCGTCAGGATGAGACGGTGCAGTTTTTTCAAACTCCAGCCGTCGGCGACAAACTGCGTCGCGAGGAAATCGAGCAGTTCCGGGTGCGTCGGGGCTTCGCCGAGTTTGCCAAAGTCGCTGGCATTCGCCGCAAGACCCCGACCGAAATGCTGCTGCCATAAGCGGTTCACCATCACGCGCGCGGTGAGGGGATTCTCAGGACGCGTGAGCCACGCGGCCAACGCGGAGCGGCGCCCAGTCGTGTTTTTGACCGTCAGTTTTTGAGGGTCGATTTGCGCCGGGTTCGGATCGAGCACCGTCGGGAAACCGGGATCGATTGCACCGGCCTTTTCTTTTTTTGGAATGAAAACCGGCGGCGCGGAAGGGCCCAGATCGGTGGCGGCGAACGCGACCGGCAGCGGCGCGGGTTTGTCTTGCTCGAACTCCGCGAGCTGGTGTTTGAGCGTGACGAGTTTCTCCTTGTCGCCGCCTTTGATTTTCGTGTCGAGCCGGTGGAACTCGTAGTGAACCTGACGGTAGGCAAGCTCGGCGAGTTGATGCTCCAGCGGTTCGCGCTCGGCGACCGGCTTGAGGATCATCGCCTGGATTTCGTCGGGAAATCTTTTGATCGCCTCCAGCCGCGCCCGCTCGCGATGAGGCATTTCGATCGCCTCGATTTGCGCGCGCAAGTCCGCACTTTTTTGTTCCCATGCCGCGAGCTTCGCCGCGTGCTCGGCGAGCTGCGCCTCGGTCGCGGCGACCAAATCCTCGCGCGGCAAAATCGCCGCAAAGAAGGCCTGCAGCCGGTAGTAATCCTTCTGCAAAATCGGGTCGAACTTGTGGTCATGGCAGCGCGCGCATTGCACGCCCATCCCGAGAAAAACGTCGCCGGTCGTGTCGGTCAGATCGTTCAAAATCGTCGTCCACTGCCCGCGCACGTCGCGGTTGTTGTACTCGTAAATCCCGTGCCGCAGATAGCCCGTGGCGATGAGCGCGTCGGGGTTGCCGGGGAAAAGCTCGTCGCCCGCGAGTTGCTCCTTCACGAAGCGATCGTACGGCTTGTCCTCGTTGAGCGCGCTGATGACGTAGTCGCGATAACGCCACGCGTTGGGCCGATAGTCGTCGATGCGGTAGCCGTCGCTGTCGGCATAGCGCACAAGGTCGAGCCAGTGCCGCGCCCACCGCTCGCCGTAATGCGGACTCGCAAGCACGCGGTCGATGAGTTTTTCGTAGGCGTCGGTCGATGGGTCGGCCACGAACGTCTCCACTTCTTCCGGCGACGGCGGCAGGCCGAGCATGTCGAAATAAACCCGCCGGACGAGCACGCGCCGCTCGGCGGAAGGCGACGGTTTCAGTCCCGCGTCGGCGAGTTTTTTGAAAACGAAAGCATCGATGTCGTTGCGACCCCAGCCCTCGTCTTTCACCTGCGGAGGCTTCGCCTTGCGCATCGGCTGGAACGCCCACCACTGCCGGTCTTCGTCGGTGATTTTTCCACGCGGACGCGCTTTCAGTTTGCCGTCTGCCTGCGCGGTTTCCGGCCACGGTGCGCCTATTTTTACCCACTCGGTAAGCAGCGCGATTTGCGCGTCGCTGAGTTTCTTCCGGTCGCCTTTAGTGGGCGGCATTTCGAGATCAGGATCGGCGTAGCTGATTGCCTTGATGAGCAAACTTTTCGCCGGATCGCCGGGCACGATCGCCGGGCCGGTGTCGCCGCCGGTGAGCGCGCCGTCGCGCGAGTCAAGGACGAGGCCACCTTTGATTTTCTTCGCCTGATGGCTGTGGCAGTCGAAGCATTGCTCGGTCAGCAAAGGGCGGATGTTTTTCTCAAAAAACTCCGAGCCTTTCGCATCCGTTTCCGCGCGAGCGCAGACCGCCAAAACAGCGAGAGCCGACACAAGAAACGCCACCGAAAATGCGCGCGAAATTTTGCCGGTGCTCAAAATGTCACGGCGGCGTTTTGGATTCATCGTGTGCTTCCTATTCAGCAATCGCCATGGCGGTTAGGTGCGATTCGTCCTTCACAAAAATTCGGCCATCCACGTAGGCCGGGCTCGCCCAAGTCGTGCCGCAGACTTGCGCGCGTCCCAGTTCCTCGTATTTCGCGGGCGAGGCTTTCACCAGAATCAGCTCTCCATTCGAGTTGAGCACCAGCAGCTTGTCGTTGACCGCCGTGATGCTTGCGTAATCGGCCAGCCCCGGCTGCGCCCAGATTTGTTTGCCTGTCGCGGCTTCGAGGCAGACAAGATCGGCGTGATCGCGCGGCCCGAGCGTGAAGATATTTTTCCCCACGAGAATCGGCGAGCCGATGATGGTCTTGCACTGCGCATTCGCCCACGCCTGCTCCGCCGCGAACTCGGCGCCTTTTTTTACGATGCGAAACTGCAGCGTGCCAATGCTCGTCGAGGCGACAGTGACCGTGTCGCCCGCGATGACCGGCGTGCAGGCGTGGCGTTTTGCCCCGGTCTTCAACGGCACGCGCCAAAGCACTTTTCCGTTCGCGGCATCGACGCCCATCAGTGCGTCCGCGGTGAAATGCACGGCCTGCCGCGTGCCCGCAAGCGTCGCCACCATTACCGATGAATAAGCCGTGTTATCGCTGCCCGCGCGCCAGATTTCCTTGCCGGTTTTTTTGTCGAAACAGACCAGCGTCGCGCCGTTGATGCTGCCCACGGGAACGAAAATGCGCTCGCCGTCGATGGCCGCGGAGCCGTTGTTGCCGTGGCGGCGCGAGGCCGTTTCGTTCGCGCCGGGGTCACCGCTTTTGTTGCCGATAAAAGTCGCGCCGTAGTCCTTGCCAAAACTCACATGCCAGAGCACGCGTCCATCTGCCAGCGACAGGCAACTGAACTCGCCCCCGCACGTCTGCACGTACACGCGGTCACCGTCGATGAGCGGCGTGCTGCGTGGCCCGCCACCGTACGGGGGCGAGAGCGTCACCATCGGTCCCGCCGGCACGCTCCACAGACTTTTTCCGGTCGCCGCATCGAGGCAGTGCGCGGTTTCCTGACCGTTCTGTCCATCGAGAAAAATCAGCCGGCCGCCCGCGACGATGGGCGACGACTGTCCCGGCCCGGCGTTAATTTTCCACAGCGTCTTCGGCTCGGCAGAGAGTTTGTTGAGAGCGTGCTTCGCGTCCACCGTCACGCCGTCGCGATTGGGCCCGCGCCATTGGGGCCAGTCGGCGAAAGCAAGGGTAGGGAACGCAACGAGAACCAGCAGGGGGACCGCAGTTTTCATGGGGAAAACTATTAGTCGCGTTCCCGCGCAGAGACAAGCGCCGTGGCACCGCTTCTTGACGCGAGCCGTGGTCGTGATGAGGTAGGTCGCGATGAAGGTAAATGGCCGGCACTTCCGAACCATCTGGTTGAAAGAAAACGATCCCCGCGTGGTGCAAGTCATCGACCAGCGCGCGCTTCCGCACCGGTTCGTGATTGCGGAGATCAAAACGGTGAAGCAAGCCGCCGCCGCCATCCGGGATATGCTGGTCCGCGGAGCCGGGTTGATCGGCGCGACCGCAGGCTACGCGATGTATCTCGCCGCGCTGGAAGCGTCGCGATCGACTGATTTCGAGGCGAAACTTTTCCAAGCAGCGGGAGAGTTGAAGGCCACGCGGCCAACGGCGGTGAATCTTGCCCGGTCGGTGGATTTGCAGTTGAAAAGGCTCGCACTTGCGCCGACGCCCGAAGCGAAAATCGCGGCCGCTCTTGGAACTGCGATGCAAATCGCGGACGAAGACGCGGAATTCTGCCGGCGCATAGGCGAGCACGGGCTTGGACTGATCCAGCGTTTGAGCAAAAACAAAAATGGAGCGCCGGTGCATATCCTGACCCACTGCAACGCGGGCTGGCTGGCCTTTGTCGATTACGGTTCAGCGACCGCGCCCATTTACGCGGCGCATGACCTTGGGGTTTCGGTGCATGTCTGGGTTGATGAAACCAGGCCGCGCAGTCAGGGCTCAAAGCTAACTGCTTGGGAACTCGGGGAGCACGGGGTGCCGCATACGATTATTGCCGACAATACCGGCGGACACCTAATGCAACACGGAATGGTGGACATGGTCATCGTGGGGACTGATCGCACGACTTGCACCGGCGATGTGGCCAATAAGATCGGAACCTATCTAAAAGCGCTGGCGGCGAAGGACAATGGAGTCCCTTTCTATGTCGCGCTTCCGTCGTCCTCCTTCGATTGGAAGCTACGCGATGGGTTAAGCGAAATTCCCATTGAGGAACGCGATTCCGATGAAGTGCGCTTCGCCGACGGATGGCACGACGACGGGCACACCGAAGTTCGCGTGTGTCCTGAAAAAAGTAGCGCGGCCAACTATGGATTCGACGTGACGCCCCGCCGCCTGGTCACCGGGCTCATTACCGAGCGCGGCCTTTGCGAAGCCAATGAAGAAAGCATTAGGTCACTCTTTCCAGACTTAGCCGGATTCGCGGCCATTGCAGAGTAAGCGGTAAATTGAAGCTCACCCCAACGTCGCTGAGAAAAGGCGGTTGCCGTTCAACATCGGTCACCCATTCACAAATAACCTTGTCGGGCGGCAGCCTCTGTCGCAGGCTCAACAGTCAAAGATCAAAATGAAACACGAATGGTACCTTAGTTTCCACGGCGGGGCGGAGAAAGAAGCTCGCAATAACATTCACGTTTACTCCGCCGACGGGCTAGAGTTAAGGAAGGCGCTGGAGGTGCATCATTTGCCTCCACACGTAAATCTCCGCGAGCTGCGTGGATTTACCTTCGGCCCGGACGGAAACCTTTATGTTGTTAATGCCTACTATGAGTATAGTGAGGTGTTGCTTTTCAAAGGAACTCCGAACGCAACGGGACAGCATGAATTTATGCGGGTCTTCGTCAAGGGCGACAAGGTGCGGAACCCCGCCGTGCTGCATCCGTTCAATGTGGTTTTCGGGCCGGATGGAAACCTGTTCCTCACCAGTCAGGACACCAATGTCGTGTCGCGGTTCTTCGGTCCAGGCAGCACGGCGGGTCTTCCCGGAGATCCCATGCCTCTGCCCGACGCGATCAAGGGTACCAAGATGGTTTCGCCCGGCACCTTTATACCTTCGGCGGAACATTTTGTGGATGGATTGAACACGGTTCGCAAGGCTTTATTCGGTCGCGACGGGCGTTTGTATGTCGCGGATCGCGATGCCGACTGCGTTAAGATTTATGATGGAAAGTCCGGTCGTTATCTTTCGCGGATTGCCGCCGCCGGCAAACCCATCCATTTGCTTTTCCGCGGCCACGATGAGCTTTATATCGGCTGCGGGGGCGCGGACTCGGTGTTGAAATATAGTCTTCAAAACGCCACGACCGCCGTCTTTATC
>JANXWU010000270.1 GCA_025350985.1 Spartobacteria bacterium
CGGATCGCGGTGCTCGTGCGGACCAAGTTTCAAGCGCGGGAATTGCAAAAAGCGCTGCGCCGCGCCTCGATCAAAAGCGTGCTGCAAACGGACGAAAGCGTTTTCCACACGGACGAAGCGCGCGAGTTGCAGCGACTGCTGCAAGGCGTCCTGGAGCCGGGGCGCGAACCGCTGTTCAAGGCGGCCCTGGCTACGAGCCTCGCGGGTTTGGACGCATCCGAACTGGTCGCACTCGATGCCAGGAACGCGGAGTGGCAGGAGCAGATGGACAAGTTTCTCGGCTGGCGGGAACGATGGGTGCGCGACGGATTTGTCACCATGTTTCGCCGATTGCTCGTCGGACAGCGCGTGCGCGAACGCCTGGTCGGACAGCCGGGCGGTGAGCGGCGGCTAACCAATTTCCTCCAGCTCTCCGAGCTCCTGCACGGGGCGGAAACGGAACGCCTGCTGGCGCCCGAGGCTCTCTGCGCCTGGCTTCGGAGGCAGCGTGGCGACGACGTGGAGTCCGCCGACGAACACCAAATCCGACTCGAAAGCGACGAGGACGCGGTGCTCATCTCGACCATTCACAAAAGCAAGGGGCTGGAATATCCCGTGGTGTTTTGTCCATTTTTCTGGCGCACGCCCGATAGCAAGAGGCAGGAGCGAGAGGTGCTTTTTCACGACGTCGACAGACGCATGACGCTCGATTTGCGCGGCTCGAAAGGAGCGCCGGGCGAAGCGGTGGAGGCTTGGCAGCGCGAGCAGGCGCAAGAGTCGATGCGGCTGCTTTACGTGGCGATCACGCGCGCGCAAAATCGCTGTTTCATTTATGCCGGTGCGTTTTCGGAAATCGAAAAATCGTCACTCGGGCATCTGCTCGGCGTCCATGCACCGGGCGATGTTTCCGGAGCGCTCGAAAAGCTGGCGGCTGAATCCGGGGGGGCGATTGCCGCCACTCAAATCGATCCCGCGGCGGATGCGCTCGCGCGGTTTACACGTCTCCCCGGCGAGGACGCGGATGAATTACGCGCGAAGTCTTTTCACGGGATGATTTCGCAGGCTGCCATGGTCACGAGCTTCACCGGCTTGACCTCCGAGCGCAGTGAAGAAGAGCGCGACCGCGACGAGCTTTCCGCGCCGTCCGATGGCGAGCCCGAAACCGATCCGCTGGCCATGTTTGCTCCGGGTGCGCGCACGGGATTGTTTTTTCACGACGTGCTGGAAACGCTCGATTTTCAAAATGACGCAGCCCTCGCTGCATCCGTGGCGCAGCATTGTGGCCCGCACGGGATCGTCCTGCCTTCCGCCCGCGAAGCCGCTTGCACGCAGCTTCGGCGGGTGATTGACACGCCGCTCGCGCCGGGGTTTTCGCTCAGGCGCGTGGCGATCCACGACCGTTTGGCAGAGGTCGAATTTGCTTATCCGATCCAGTCGTTGCGGCCCGCCATGCTGCGAGAGGCTTTCATCCAACACGGCGGACCCGATCTGCCGGCGGAGATTCCGGCAAGCCTCGGGCGGCTGCGGTTTCAAACCGTCGAAGGCTACCTCCGCGGGTTTATGGATCTGCTGTTTCGCAGCGGCGGCAAGTACTGGCTCGTCGATTGGAAAACAAACGCGCTGGACCGTTACGATGACGCTGGCATGCGCGCGTCCATGGCGCGGCACTCCTATCACTTGCAATATCATCTCTACGTTCTCGCAGCGGATTTGTATTTGGAAAACCGGGTGCCGGGATACGAATACGAACGCGATTTCGGCGGCGTGTTTTACATTTTTTTGCGCGGGGTTGATCCGGCGAGGCCGGGGCGTGGGATTTTCCGTGACAAGCCTTCGCCGGCGCTGGTGCGTGCGCTGCGCGCGACGCTGATGGGAGGCGGTTTCGCAGCCGAATAAAGCGTTGCGAGAGCTATTGCGGCGCGAACCAGCGCGCGATCTTAAAGTGGCCGTGCATCTTCGATGCGTCGCCGGAATCAATCTGAATCGTCGCGCTCTCGATCACCACGAATTGATCCGGCGTTTGCACGGCGTGGAGAAACTGAATCAGCGCCTCCCAAGCGCATTTGGTGTCCACGTCCACGGGCACGGAGCGGTAGTTCGGGGCTTTTTGCACCGGCCCGATGGCGGGATTTTCCAAGGTGACGTCGCTTTTTTTGGCCGCCTCTTTGATCTGATCGAGCAGGTCCACACCCGCGCCACTTTCGTTGGTAAGCTTTGGCTGTTTCTCGCGCAGCCACGCGTCGCGCTTCGTCCAAAGGTCGCGCTCCGCCAGCAGGGTGCGCGCGGTTTGGAGACTGTCATGTTTGAGCGCGAGTTCGGCGCGGAGGCGGGCTTGGGAGCGAAAGAAAAACGTGATCAGGAAAAGATTGAGCAGCACGAAAATCACGGCGGTCACTCCGCTCGCGAGAATTTTTTCCCGCTGCGTCATGTTGGCGAAGGCGCTCATAATTTTCCGATGATGCGAAACTGCGCGCGGTCGTCGGGCAGGATGGTGGGCGGCGCGAGATTGAGTTTGAAGTTTTTCAAGTCGGGATTCTTTTTCAACTGCTCGCCGTACTCGATGGCGGCGTTGGCGGTGGGCGCTTCGCCCTGGATCATGAACTGATCCTTGTTGTGGTTGAAGACCGTGATGCGGATGGCGTCTGAGGGCAGGCTGCTGGTGGTTTGGAAGAGCACTTCGACCATGTAACGGGCCGGGTCGATCGCGGGCGAGAGCGTGTCCCAGCGGGCTTTGCGCGCGCCGATGGCGGAGATGTCCGGCGCGACTTTTTGCAGTTCGGCGTCGATTTTGTTCACGCGCACGTTCATGCCAAAAAGCCAGCCAAAGCCGCCCAGTACGAGGATCAGGTAGCCGACGCCGGCCATGATCAACTGCGAGCGCAGTTGCGCGCGATGGGCGCTGCGCCTTTTCTCCTGCCGCCAGGAAGCCGGGAGCAGGTTGAGCGGCGGTCCGGCGGGCGGAGTTTCCAGGGCGATGGAGGCGGTGGGCAGGTGGAAAAAATCGTCCGTCTCCGCCTTCAAATCCGCGCATGATTCATCGAGCACGATGCGTTGAAAACCGGTCGGGATGCCTTCCAACTCCGCCCCGAGAATCGTCTGTGGCAGCTCGGCCCGGAGACCGGAGGCGTCGTTGACGCCCAGCGGTTGGACGTGCGCGAGCTTGGCGTTTTGACAAATCGCGAGGACGATTTTTTCTACCTCGCGATAGATCAGCAGCACGAGCTGGTCGTGCGGACAGGCCGTGGCGGCGTGCATCGCGAAGACGGTAATGCCCGCCGGCAAAAGCCCGCGCGCACGCAACGGCTCGCAGAGCGCGGCGAGTTGCTCGTTGTTCACGGTGGCGGTGAGGAGCGTGGAGTCGCTCTCGCTTTTTTCGATCACGTCGAAGCCGCTCGTGATTTCCTCCGGCGCGTACGGCAGCGTTTTTTCGAGCTGCAAGGTCATCATGTCTCCCAGTTCGGACGGCTCGATGGACGGGAGTTTCATCCGCTCGAAAAGCACGGCGCTGCAGGGCAGGGCGAGATGCAAAGTCGCGCCCGCCGGGATGGCTGCCGCGGCCTCCGCCAGCGTGGGCCAGGACTGCGGGGGCGTTTGGGGAGAGGTCAGCCGCCAACCGGCGGCGGCGGGGGAAAGGACGGCGGTGAGGTGAGCGGAGCGGCGTTGCTTCAAAATTCTTTCCAGAAATTAATCGTGGGATTGCCGGTGGCAGCGCCGGCGGGATTCCTAGCTTGTGTGAAAACAGCCTCGACCTGTCGAGTGTGATTTGCAGCCTTGCCAATGCTGACGGCACGCCAGATTTTGGTTTTTTGACTGGCGATGAGACCCGCTTTCGTGAGCCGGGTGTAATCCGGCTGGCTGATCCCGAGGGACTGGCGGATGAAGCCCTCGTCGAGTTTTGGATCATCCTGCGTGTCCATGATCTTGTCCTTGCCGGCGCGGCTATCGATGAACTGCTGGGTCTGCCGGGAATTGATCGGCGGCGTGGTGGGCAAACTCTGGAGCACCAACGGCGATGCGTAGCGAAGATTGACGGGCGACACGAGGGCTTTGCCGTCCGGGTCACCGGGATCAGTCCAAAGCGTGAAATCGTCCTCCCATCCCGACTGGCTCACCAGCGGCTCGGAGCCGCTGACATGCCGGACTTCTTCGAGCGTGATCAGATAGGCATGAGGCGGATGATAGGTGTCCGAATCTTTGGCACCGAAGTCATGCGATTTTCCAGTCTTGTCCACCCACACGAGCAGCGAGCCGATCAAAGTCTGCACCTCGTCATTTTTCAAACCGCGCAGGGCCAAATATTTTTCCAATATTTTCCGCCGATAGGGTTCCTCTCTCAGGATCCCTTGCAGCAGCCAGTTCAGGTTCAACTTGCCCTCCTCGCCCGTCAGCGTGACCTGATAGCCGTGATCCGGTGCGGTGTCGCGCTGGAGGAGCGAGGAACCCGGCGAGGGATCCGCCATGGCGATCTGCACGCCGGAGTGGGCGAGGGCACGGGCTTGAAAACCGAAGTTTTCCTCGCTCGCATTTTTCATGTTGGCGTCGATGAATTTAACCCATGCAAAGACGATGGCGGAGAGCATCAGCAGCGCCCACAGCGCCATGAGCAGCGCGGAGCCGGAGGTATCGGCGGAGCGGGAAAATTGCGGATGCCGTTTCATTTCAGAGGGCGCGAAGCGGCAGATTCAACACCACCTCGTATGGATCGTCTTCGAGATTCTTCCAAATGCGCACGCGGATGAGTTTCGGCAGTTGCTTGTTGGTCCACTTCGTGCGCGTATCCCAGGTTGGGTCGGCCCCGGTGCGGTAGCGCACTTCAAACGCGGCCACATCGTCGAGCAGGCGCACCCAGTCGCCGCCGCTTTTCGCCGCGGTCGAGCCTTGCGCCGCATTTTGCGCTTTGTTCCCCGCGTCACTCGCCAGAATGCGCTGCATCCCGAGTTCAAAAACAGCGCCGGCGTTTTCCGACGGGCGCAGCATGAGCGTGACGAAGTAGTTGCCGCTCGCGTCCTTGGTCAGCAGCCCATTTCCCGCCTGCACGAACCAGGTCACCGAGTCCGAGGAGCCGTCGTGAATTGTGAGGCTGTTCCCGTACAGCTTGTCCTGGGCAGTGGGGGCAAGTCCGTTCAACTGCGTTTGCAAAAGTGCCGCCAGTCCGCGCAAGGTCGAGTCCTGTTTGATCTGCTCGCTGGAGGCCAGCACGGCGCGCATGTTTAACTCGACGAACTCGTAAATGCTCACGCCGACCATCGCGAGGATGGCGACGGCAAGCATGATTTCGAGCAGCGTGAAAGCCCGCCGCCGCGCGTTCGCGTCAACGTCCATAAAAGCTGACCGACTTCGACTGCGGCTGGCTTCCGCGCTGCCAGGTGGCCTCGATGGTGATGGTGTAAAGTTTGTCGAGCGGCTTGTTCTGGTCGTTCTTCAAGTTCGCTAGGGTGCGGGTTTCGTTGATCGTGATGCCACTGAACATGCCGTCGAGCTGCGCGGAATATTTCGTCACCAGCTGAGGCTTGAGGCCGGCTTCGATCTCCGACATCTGGCTTTGGAGCGCCATGCGCGCGCGCTGATCGTCCGCACGGGCGGCTTCGGCTTGCATGCAGTTGTTCACCGCCTGCCCGAGCGCAATCACGCCGATGGCGAAAATGGCGACGCCGAGCATGACTTCAAAAAGCAGAAAGGCACGCGTGCCTCGGCTGGCCGGGAGGCTCTTCATGGCATCGAAAACGCGGGCTGCCCCGTGAGCGGATTGTAGGTCGCCGTCCACGTCACCGCGGGACTTTTGTAGGAAACAACCGCCGGCTCGCAAGTGCCACTGGGCCAGAACATCCAAGCCTTGCGCGTGACCGGGTCGAGCGCCGCGGGCAGTTCCAGATTGTAGGTTTCGTCCTCGCCGGCGACCATCCGTTTGTCGCCGCCAGCCGGCTGGTCCTGTCCCGGGGTCTCCTCGGGACGGAGCACGATCGTCGTGCGCGAAAAACCGGAGCTGAGATCCTGCTCCCACGCGAGCAGATACGGGCGTTGCTCGCGCAGGCTGAGATTGCGGGCGTTTTGGACGAACTCGTTGAATTTTTCAAACGACGCGCGCCGACGCGAATCGGCGAGCACGCCGTCGATGCTCGGCACCGCCACCAGAACCACGATCAGGATGACCAGCACCGAAAGCATGATCTCAATGAGGGTGAAAGCCGCGGCGCGACGCATGGCGGAAAATACGGCGAGCGGGTGCAACACGCAAACAACGGCAGGTGCTGGTGCGGCTGTCTGGAGCCGTCGCCAACTTCCCAAAAAAACCCCGACGGTCACAGCCCGCCGCTACAACCCGCGGACTTTACGCCAGAATTCCTTCCGCAATCGCGTAACGCGTCAGTCCCGCCACGTTGTGGATCTTTAACTTTTCCATCAGATGCTGGCGATGATTCTCGACCGTCTTCACGGCGATGACCAGGCGGTGGGCGATCTCCTTGCAACTGCGACCCTCGGCGGTCAACTGCAGGACCTCGCGCTCGCGTCCGGTGAGTTCCGCCGTCCGGCCCAGCGACTGGAAGGAGTCCTGCATAAACGCCGAGGCGAACGGCGTGAAGTAGCGAAACCCTTCGAGCACGAGCCGGATGCCGTCGAGCAGCGAGCGGAGGCTTTCGGATTTTTCGACGAAACCATCGGGCCGGCAGCGCAGCGCATCGACGATCGTTTTGTGGCAAAGAGTGCCCGAGAAAATGAGCATCCGTGGCGGTGTTTTCTCCAGGCGCAGGCGGCGCAGG
>JANXWU010000235.1 GCA_025350985.1 Spartobacteria bacterium
CAGAACGGCGTGACGATGCCCGGCAAAGGCAAACGGGAAACGCGCGCGTTCACGGCGGAGGAAGTGGGACCGGCTTCCAGCCTGTCCAGTTCCCAACCCGACCGGCAAGATGCCTGTCCCACGACGTTGCTCGGCGCGACGACGCACGACATTTTCCTGAACGAATCCGCCTGCTGGCGCAACGTGCCGGAACGCGTCTGGGACTTCACCATCGGCGGCTATCAGGTCATCAAGAAGTGGCTGAGCTACCGCGAACACGCGCTGCTGGGCCGCGCGCTGACGCCGGACGAAGCGCGCGAGGTCACGCACATGGCCCGCCGCATCGCCGCGCTGATTTTGCTCCAGCCGTCACTGGACGAAAATTACCGGGCGGCGAAATCGGCCTCCGCCGCGTGGAGCGATTTCGCCGCCGCCGTGAAATAAAGCAACTCCTCGTCCCGCATGAGTATTTGGTTTCCGCGTCGAGTAGCAGCCGGTAGGGATGGCTCTCCGAGCCGTCCGTGGGCGTGGCAGTTCTGCTCCGTGGAAAAATCATCCGCGCTGAGCAGACGCCTGCGGAAAGGCGTCCCTGCACTTCTTGCCGCCGCGTTTTTTCCGAACGCACTTGATGCCCGAGCCGACTCGCCGTGGGCGTTTAAGGATCAACCTTTCCGCGCGGCGGTGAAGCTCGGTGAAGCGCCGAAGCTTCCCGATGCGGGCGTGGCGATTGAGCTTCCGGAATTTGGCCACACGCCACCGAAGAATCCGACGGTCACTTTGACCGACAGCAAAGGCGCGATCGTCCCGGTGAATATTTTGTCGCGAACGGACGGCGAGGTTCTGCTGCTGCTGGCGAAGGCGATGGAAAAGGACGAGGAATATTTTGTCTATTTCGGCGGCGCGCCGGTTCACGCTTCGCCGACTTGGCCTGCGCGCCCGAGTCTTTTGCTGGAGACGCGTCGTCTGCCTGGAGGTACCAAACTGGAGACGCCAAAAGACCTTGAGGACGCATGGCGGCGCGCGGCAGGACAGGTCGATGGAGTTGGATTCGTGCGGACGATTTTCAACGGCGAAAATCCTTTCGGCGAAAGTTCCAACTTCCTCTCGAAATACACCGGCTACCTCCGCACGACGGACACGCCGGAGCTTCACCTTTTCACCGTCTCCTCGGATGCGTCGTTCGTGTTTGTGAACGGCAAATACGAGTTCGGCTGGCCCGGCAAACACAACACCAAGCCGAACGACAAAAACACGCCGAACAAGAAAATCGACGGCCTGAACGGGCTCACGAAAATCGAATATTACCACGCGAAAATCGGAGGGGGCGAACCGGCGATGGGATTGCTCTGGAAGCGTGGCGCGAAGACCGAACCGATTCCCGCCGACCAATACGTGCATCCGGGAACTGCGCGCGTGGAGCGGGTCGAAGGACAACAGGGCCGTCCCGCTCCGTCGCCGAAAATCAAACTCAATTCCTACATCGGCTACAACGGCCTTTGGCTTTTTGAGACGAGCTGCTCGGTCGCAAATGTCGATGGCTGGAAGGTGGCGTGGCAGTTCGAGGACGGCGCGACTTTCAGCGGCGCAGAATGCACGCGCGTGATTCCTGGGCTCGCGCCGGTGAAGGTCGGCGTGACTTTGCAAAAAGGAAACGACCGGCTCACGGGCACGCGTCTGATTAGTTTCCACGCCAGCGACATCCGCGAGGCGTCGGTGAAGAATGAGGGCGACGTGCAGCGTTACATCGCGTTGCTGGGCCAGGAAACGGCGGCGCAACTTTCCGCGCGCACGCTGAAACTGGACATCACCTTTCTGAGCGAGTTTGCCGAAGACCCGCAGATCGCGCCGTTTGCGGAGGCGTTCGGCCAGCAAAAATCGGACGTGACCGATCCGCTCTGGCTCCAGTGCCGGCTCACGAGTTTGCGCGCGCTTGCCCAAATCGACCCGGCGCGCGCGCTCGCGGAGTTGCGGAAGACAGACACGGTCGCGCGCAGAAAGCACGCGGGGGAGTTCGACATGCTCGAAGTCGATCTGCTGGTCTTTTACCTGCGCGATCCTCACGCCGTGGACCTCGCGCGGCAGTTCGCTTTTCAAAACAAAGACGCCAACGTCGCGCGCGTGCTCAACACCCGCATCGGCGACAGCTATCGCGTGCTCGGCAAATATCCCGAGGCCATCGCGCAGTACCAGCTCGTGCAAAAGTCACTCTCGGAAGCATCCGGCGGGCGCAAGCTGCCGGCGCAGGATCGCGCCTACTCGATCGAGATCAACGAGCTGCTCACCGACGGCTACCGCAAGGAAGCCGAACAGAAACTCGTCGAGTGGGAATCGAAACATCCGATGGCGAAACTCGACAGCGATTTTCTGCTTTTGCGGGGACGGCTCTTGATCCTGCTCGGGCGCTGGAAAGAGGCGTTGATGGAGATCGAGTCCTTTGAGAAAATGCAGCCCGACAGTCCGTATCAGGTCGAAGGCGACTTCTATCGCGCCCGCGCTTTTTTCGAACTCGGACAGAAAGACCTCGCGAAAAAAATGTGGAGCGAGATCGCGACGAAATATCCGAAGCATCAATTCGCGGAGCCGAGTAAACAATGGGCAAAGAAATGAAGACCAACGTTCAACGTCCAACTTTCAACGTTCAACGTTCAAAGAGAGAAGCGATTCGCAAGCCGCCACGCTTCTGCGTTGACCATTGGACGTTGAACGTTGGACGTTGGACGTTTGCTTTGATTTCCGCAGGCGTCTCACTCTTAGCCCCCGACTCCTGCCGCGCCGATGTCCAGCGCATCTACACTGCACCGGACGCATCCGCACCCGGCGGCATCGAGGGCAAAGTCGAGGTGGCGTTGATCTACGCGCTCGCGATCAATCAGGATCGTGTCCGCGTTTATCAGGCGGCACTTTCCGATGGCGACAGGGGCTTCAAATTCCGCGGACTGCCGACGGGAAAGTACGACCTCGTTTTCCTCGCCAAAAATAAAGTCGCTTACGAAGGACTGGTTCTCGGCGAGACGGATTTTTCAAAACAACCGCCGGCGTCTTTCAAGAACTTGGAGGATCGCGTCGAGAAGTCGGACAAGTTTTTCAGCCGCTACAAAATTCATCGCGCGATGGTTGATGCCGAGGGCGAACACGCTTTCGCGTTCGTCGAGCGGCTGCGCGACAAGGACATCCTCAAACAATCCGGCGAGCACCTGAACCAGTATCTGCGCCGGTTCGAGGTGATTACTTTTCAACGCGCCACGGACACCTGGCAGCTCCGCGAGGCACGCCACATCTATCGCGAGCCGGAGCCGATTTACGACCCGATGCCTTTTTTCAAAGACAGATATGTGCCCGAGCTTGGCAACATTCGGATTGTCGATAGCGTGAAAAACCTCGGCGCGATCAAGCTTCCCACTGACTGACCTCAATGCCCCAACTCCGCTTTATTTCCGGCGCTTCAGAGGGGCGGGTCGTCGCGCTCGACGGACGCAAACTCGTCATCGGTCGCGATCCGAACTGTGACGTGCCCTTGGATCAGGCGTCGCCGGCATCACGTCATCACGCTTCGATTTATGCAACCGATGGCGCGTGGCACATTCAGGATCTCGGGAGTCTCAACGGCACCCTGCTGAACGGGGCGCGCGTCGATGATCATGCTCTTCGCCCGAACGATGAAATCCGCATCGGCACGGAAGTTCTGCTTTTTGAAAGCAGCACCACGCCCGGCACGAAAGCACCAGCCGACGCGCAACCCGCGCCAGCAGCCGCTTCCGCGCCGGTCGTGAAAGCTCCGGCATCACGCCAGGTCACGATGACGACCGCCGAGGAAGCGCACATCCAGCAGATCGTTCGCGAGATGAGCGCGAAGACGCAGATGATCTCCAACGAGATCGGCAAGGCGATCATCGGCCAAAAAGAGATCGTGCTCGAACTGCTCACGGCGATCATTTCCGGTGGTCACGTTTTGATGATCGGTCTGCCGGGACTCGCGAAGACCACGCTCATCAGCACACTTTCCGAAGTGCTCGATTTGAAATTTCGGCGCATCCAATTCACGCCGGACTTGATGCCGAGCGACATCACCGGCACCGACATTCTCGAAGTCGATGACGCGACGGGAAAGAAAGAGTACCGCTTCATCAAAGGCCCGATTTTTTCCAACATCCTGCTCGCGGACGAGATCAACCGCACGCCGCCGAAGACGCAGGCCGCGCTGCTCGAAGCGATGCAGGAACACTCGGTCACCGTCGGCGGCAACACGTTGAAATTGGAGGAACCGTTCTTCGTTCTCGCGACGCAAAATCCGATCGAACAGGAGGGCACGTATCCGCTGCCCGAGGCGCAGAAGGATCGTTTTGTTTTTCTCGTGAAAGTCGATTACCCGGATCGCGAACAC
>JANXWU010000326.1 GCA_025350985.1 Spartobacteria bacterium
CGTTGCAGCAGGACACCGCCAAGCGCATCGAAGCGCTCAGCCAGCAGCGCGACCATCTGGTTCAAGAGCACCAGAAAACCGTCGAGAAACTGACGGGAAATCAGACGGCGCAACTCGCGGCGGTCGAGGCCGAACAGAAGAGGCAGGTGGCCTCACTCGCGCAGGAACACGCGCAACATTTGGAGGATCGCAAGACGGCGCACGAAAAAACTGCCGGCGAAAAAGAGCAGGTGCTCGCGCAGTTCGCCACCGCGCGGGAGGAACACCGGAAGCAGGTGGAGCAACTGGCGCAGGTCCATCGCAGCCAACTCGAATCGCTCGCAAAGGAACATCAAAAGCAGTCCGTCCTCGCCGCCGAACAACATCGGCAACAGGTGGCGTCGCTGACCGAGTCACACCAGAAACAATCGGAAGGGCTTCAGCACGAAAACGCCCAGCGCGTCGAGGCGCTCCATGCCCAGCGGGAGCATCTGATTCAAGAGCACCAAAAAGCGACCGAATCGCTGTTGGAAGCTCAGAAAAATCAACTCTCGTCCGAAGAAGCGGAGAAGCAGAAACGCCTGGAGGCGCTGGCGCAGGAACACGCGCACAATTTGGCGGATCGCAAGGCGGCACACGACAAAACCGTCGGCGAAAAAGAGCAGGTGCTCGCCCAGTTTGGCGCGGCCCGCGAGGAGCACAAAAAGCAAGTGGAGCAGTTGGCGCACAACCACCGCGCACAACTTGAGGGCGTCACGGTGGAGCACAAAAAGCAGTTCGCCTTTGCGGTCGAACAACACCGGCAGCAAGCGGCGGCCCGCAACGAGTCCCATCAGCAACAACTCGAAGCGCTCCAGCAGGAAAACGCGCAGCGCGTGGAGGCGCTCAACGTGGAGCGTGAACGCCTGGTGCAGGAACATCAGAAGGCGGACGCATCGCTCCGGGACGCGCAGAAAAATCAACTCGCGGCGGTGGAAGCCGAGCACCAGAAGCGCGTCGAAATGCTGGAGCACGGGCACGCACAGCAGTTGGAAGCGCGCAAGGCGGAGCACGGAAAAACCGCCGCCGAAAAAGAGCAGGTGCTCGCGCAGTTCGCCTCGGCCAGGGAGGAACACAAAAAACACTTCGAGCAGTTCATTCAAAGCCACCGCACCCAACTCGAATCCGTCGCGCACGAACACCAAAGGCGGCACGATCTCGCCACCGAAGAACATCGGCAACAGGTGGCGGCGCTCAGCGAGTCCCACCAAAAACAACTCGAAACGCTCCAGTACGAAAACGCTCAACAGGTTGGAGCGCTCCATGCCCAACGGGAGCAATTGATTCAGGAACACCAGCAGGCGATCGAATCGCTGACGGAAGCTCAGAAAAATCAATCCGCGCTGGTGGAATCGGAGCATCAGAAACGGGTCGAAATTCTCGCGCACGAACACGCGCAGCAAATCGAAGCGCATCTAACCGAGCGGGAAAAAATCGGACGCGAGAAAGACCACGCACTCGCTCAGGTGATCCTTGCAAAAGACGAGCACAAAACCCAAGTCGACACGCTGCGGAGCGTTCATCACGCGCAACTCGACGCGCTCGCCCAAGAGCATCAAACGCAGACCGCCCTGCTCGCGGGTCAACAGCAAAAACAACTGGAATCGCTTTCCGGCGCGCATCGCATCCAGGTCGAAAACATCCAGCAGGATCACGCGAAGCACGTCCGAACTTTCGAACTGCGACAACTGAACCTCGTGGACGAACACAAGCAGGTCGTCGCCGCATTGCTGCAACGTCACGAGGCAGAACTGGCGGCCGTCGAAAAAGCTAATCATGAGCGCGACGCCGCGCTGGCTGGGGAACACGCGCAGCAACTCGACGCGCATCGGGTTGATCTGGAAAAAGTGGGCCTGGAAAAGGAACACGCGCTGGCGCAACTGGCGCAGGTGAAAGAAGAGCACGCGCTGCAAGTCGGAGCGCTGCGGCAAAGTCATCAGGGCCAGCTCGAAGCCGTGACGCAAGAGCAACAAAAACAGGCCGCGCACGCCGCCGCACAGCATCAGCAGCAGGTCGAGACGCTCACCGCCACGCACCGCCAGCAACTCGCAACGCTCAACGAAGATCTAACGCAGCGCCTCGACGCACTCACCCAGCAGCGCGATTCCGTCGTGCGCGAAAAGCGCGATCTCGTCGCCTCGCTCACGCAGGAACGCGGCGATCGGAAATTGGAAAACTCGGATCACGCCGAAGAGCGCGCCCGGCTCGACGCGGAGAAAAACCGGCTAGCCGCCGAGTTGGAGAAGGCGCTCGCGGATCACCAAGCCCGACTCGAAACGCTCGACTCACAGCACGGGATGCAGACCGAAGCGCTCAAGCAGGAACATGCAAAACACCTAGCCGCCATCGGATCGGAACGCGACTCCATGCTGCTGGATCGAAACGCCATTGCCTCGCATTTCGCGCTGGCGAAGGACGAGCACAAGAAACAGATCGAGTCACTGACGGCACGGCACCACCAGCAAGTCGAAGCCATTCAAAGCGACCACAAAAAACAGTCCGAAACCATCGCCCACGGCCACCAGCGGCAGACCGCCGCGCTGATGGCGGAGCACCAAAGCCAGCTCGATGCACTCACTCGACAACGAGACACACTCGCGGCCGAACTGACGCAGTCCCGCGCCGCTCATCAAAACGAGGCGCAGGCATTGCAGGGCGCGTTAGACCGCGAGCGCGCGGGCTTTGGCAAACAGCGCGACGAACTTGTGACGCACCGCGACCAATTGGCCGCGCGTCTCGCGGTGGCGTTAAAAGATCACGCGGAAAAAACCGAGGCCCTGACCGAAACTCACCGCCGCGAACTCAGCTCAGCCGCCGACGAACGACGGCAGGAAATCGAGGCACTCAAAACCGCGCAAGCCCAAGAATCCGCTGCGCTGCGTGAGGCGCATGCGGAACAAGTCGCAGCGCTCCAAGTCGCGCACCAGAAACAGGCCGACGCGCTCACGCAGGAAAAGTCCGACGCGCTCGCCCAACGCGACGCCGTAGCCGCGGAAAAAGAGCAGCTCGAACTCGAGTCAAAGGAAGCGCAGGAAGAACACCAGCGCCGGCTCGATCAGCTTGCCGCCTCGCAGCAAAAACAAGTCGAGGCGCTCACGCAACAGCATCAGCAGACGGTGACCGCCCTCATGGAGCAGCGTGATGGCATCGCTGCCGAGCGCGAAAAACTTTCGACCGACCTTGCGCAGGCGCGACAGCTCGTGGTTTCGCTTTCCAAGGACAAGGATAACGCCGTCATCCAGCGCGACCTGTCGGTGAAGGCCAAGGAAAAAATCACCGCCGAACTGGCGCAAGCGCGGCAGGAATTTCAGCAGCGAATGGACAGTGCGGCCAAAGAAGTTTCCGCGCGCACGCAGGAGTTTGAGCGCGGCATGGCGACGTTGATCGAGCAGCGGGAGCGCCTTTTGGGCGAACGCGAAAATCTCAACGCCACGCTCACGCAAGCCCGGCAGCGGCTCGAGGCCGTGTCGAAGGAAAAGGAGCAGATCACCGCGAGTTCCGCGACCGCAAAAGAGGAACACAAACGCCAGGCGGACGCGCTGGCGGCGGAACATCGGCAACAAGCAGCGAACCTCGCGCAGGAACACGCCCGCGCCCTCGCCGCGCTCACGCAGCAGCGCGACCAGACCACGCGCGAGCGCGACACCCTCGCCGTGGACTTGGCGAAAACGCGTCAGGATTTCAAACAGCAAAGCGAAGCGCTCGCGAAAGAAAAACAGCAGGCGACCGAACTCCATCGCATCGTCGAGGAGCAGAAAAAGCAGTCGGCTCTACTCGCGCAAAATCACCAGTCGGCATCGGAGGCGTTGCGCCAGGAGCACGCGCGGCAGGTTCAAGCTTTGGGCGAACGAGCCGACCGCGTCACCCGCGAGCGCGACGAAGTGACCGCGCAATTCGTCCGCGCACGCGACGAGAACAAGAAACAAACCGAGGGTCTCGCGCGGCAGCTCGAACAAACGACGCTGGAGAAACAGCAGCTTAACGAGCAGTTCGCGAAGGCGCAGGCGGAGCACAAAAGCAGCCTCGAAGCGCTGCACGCCGCCCATCGCGCGGAAACTGCCGCCCTCGCCAGCCAGCGCGACCAAGCGGCGCGCGAGAAACAAGCCGCCTCCTCCGAATTTGCCAAAACTGCCGGCACGCTCCAAACGCAAGTGGAGGCGCTCACGCAGCAGCGCGATACCGCTGCGGGCGAGAAAGAAAAGACCGCGGCGGAACTCTCGCGCGTGCGGAAGGATTACAAGCAACAGGTCGAAGCGCTCGGGCAGCGTTGTTACGAGTTGATCCGCGACCGGGAAGCGCAGGAGATCAGCATCGCGGATTCCGCGACGAGGCACGCGGCAGACGTCGAGTCCGTGCGCGCGGATTTGACGATCAAGCTGGCAAGCGTGGTCAAGCAGCGCGACGAATTCACGCAAGCGCGGGACACGCTCGGACGCCAGCTTGCGCAGGCGACGGAGGCGGCCCGGCGCCAGACCGAATCCCTCACGAAAGAGCGGGACACCATCAAGACCGATCTCGACGCGATCGTGCGCGAGCGCATCGCACTTTTAGAAAAAATCGCCGCGACCGAATCCGGGCACACGCAGCAGACTGCGGCTTTGAAAAAAGAGCACGACGACGTGCTCCACCAGCGCGAAGAGGTGCTGTCACGGCTGACTCAGACGACGAAGCAGCAAGCCAGCGAGTCCCAAACGCTGCGCCAGGAAAGCCAGCAGCAGATCGCGGCGTTGACAAAGCAGCGGGACGACGCCGCCGCGCAGCGCGACCAGCTTTTGACGCAGATTTCCAAGTCGGCGGACGAACGCAAAAAGCAGCACGACGAGTTGATCCATCAACGCGATGCCGCACGCCAGGAGGCCGAGGCTGCCATGACGAAAGCCGCCGCCACCGAGCGCGACCGCCGTTCCAGCGCGGCGTTCGCCGACGAACAGAAAAGAAAAGCCGAAGCCGCCGCGCAGCAGCGCGACGAGTCCAGCCACGAGCGCGAGTTGATGGCGGCGAAATTGGAGACGACCGACGCCAGTTTCAACCAACGCGTCAACTCTCTGAACACCGAGCATAAGAAGCAGCTCGAGTCGCTCGTCACCGGGCAGAAAGCGCAGCTTGAATCGGTGAGCCGGCAGCGCGACACGCTGCAGCGGGAGCGGAACGCGTGGCTCGCGAAAGGCGAGCAGGCTGCGCCGGCCACGGATAAAGACGAGCAGGCGAAAAGTGAAAAATTGGAGAAACAATTGACGCAATTGCAGCAGCAGCGGGACGCGCTTCAGCGCGAGCGGGATGAAATTGCGGCGAAACTTTTACACTCGAAGGAGGGCGGCGGTGGGAAAACCCACCAGTTGGATTCCGACACCGGCGAGAAAGCGTCCGGCGACCTCGCGCGGATGCGGAAGGATTACAAACAGCAGATCGAAGCGCTGGGCGAGCAATTGCATCGTGTGTTTGCCGAACGCGACGAAGCCCTCGCCCAAGCGGCGGCACTCCAGCGTGAGCGCAACGAAATGGCGCAGGAACGAGACGAGAATTTGCGCCTGCCAAAAATAAGGCCGATGACGGTGACGCCGCCGCAATTTCCGCGCGAGAATCCGTGACACGCCGGCGGCTCAGACGAGCCGATTAGGGCAGCGGCACCTCGTGGTATTCCAGCGCCCACTCGCGCATGAAGCGCACGCGGGAAGGCACGATGCGATAAACGATCAGCGCGGGATTATCGACCGACCCGAGGTACTGGCGGAGCAGCGGATTTTCGTTCCAGATTTCCCGCAAGACGGCGGATTCCGTGACCGTCTCGGCCACACCCGTGATCCGCACCTGATCGTGTCGATCATCGAGATAGCAGAGTTCGACACGCGAGTTGGCGGCGATTTCCTGCGTCTTGTGATAGCTGCGCAAATTGGCCACGAAGACCGTGAACCCATCCGTTCGCACTGGCGACACGGGACGAAGTCGCGGCTGCTCCCCATCGAGCGTGGCGAGAAACGGAAACTTGGCCGCGCACATCGCCGCGCGCGCAAGTTCGGGAAGTTTTGCGAGATCGATGGGCTCGGGCGTTGGCTTAGGCATGATTAATCGTGCCGCTTTTCTCCGCGTTTTGCGATTACCCTTTCCGCGCAAACCTCAGCAACGCCTCGCGCATCTCATCGATCGGCGCGTCGCGTTTGAACCAGATTTGAAAGGACAACGCGCCTTGGTGCAGCAACATCGAAAGGCCGTTCGCGTGGCGCGCACCGGCATCGTCCGCAGCCTGCTGAAGCGGCGTTTTATCCGCGGTGTAAATCGTGTCGTACACGAGCAGGTGCGGCAGCAGAAGGGCCGCGGAAATCGGCGAGGGACTGGCCGTGTTCAGTCCGATCGAGGTGGCGTTGATGACCAAATCCGTGTGCTGCAATTGAGCGCGCAAAGCATCATCCGCCCACGGCACCGCCTCGAGGCGCGCCACGGGACCGATCAGCCGGGGGCCGGCGAAGTGCGGTTGCAACTCCAGCGCGAGCGCGCGCGCTTTTTCAAACGTGCGATTGACCAGCACCAGCCGTTCACAACCCTCCAGCGCGCATTGCACGGCAATCGCGCGGCCCGCCCCGCCGCCCGCGCCCAGCAAAAGCACACGGAGATCGCGCACGTCCACTCCGAACTCGGCACGAATCGCTCGCACGAAGCCCGGCCCGTCGGTGTTGAAACCGATCAACTTTCCGTCCTCAATCGTGACCGTGTTCACCGCTCCCATTTTGCGCGCCTGACCGTCCACTTCATCCATCAAATCCATCGCCGTTTGTTTGTGCGGGATGGTGAGATTGGTGCCGATGAAATCGTTTTGCACGAGCAGTTGCAGCGCCGCACTCAACTCTTCGGGCCGAATGTGCAGCCGTCCGTAACGCGCGGCGATCCCGCACTTTTCCAAAGCCGCCTGGTGCATGGGCGGTGACGCAGAGTGAGCCACGGGATCGCCGAAAACTGAAAGCCGAACGGGCGGTTCGATGCCCGCAGTGGTGGCACGCCAGTTTTGCAAATCGCCAAAAGTATAAACGTCTTTGCCGGTCACAGCGGGAGTGTTTGGAGTGAAATGAAGGAGGCTCAAGCTGCCAGCGGCGCGGCGAAAAGACACCGATTGTTTTTTACGAGTTTTGCGAAGAGTGCCACTTTCTCTTTATGACAACTTTCTCCTTCCTGCGGCTGCTCGCGGCGTCGGCTTTTGCGGCCAGCGCTTTCGCGCAAGCTCCCGGCGGTCCGAAGCCGCCGACCCGCGACGATCAATACAAGCTCGGCGCTGACTCGCAGCCGCAGCCCGGGGTGCCGCAGGGCGCCGTGACCGAACACGAGTGGAATATTTCCAAAATCTACCCCGGCACGACGCGCAAATACTGGGTGTACGTGCCGGCGCAATACGACGCGAAAAAGCCCGCGTGCCTGATGGTTTTCCAAGACGGCGGAGGCTACCAGTCGCGCACCGGCTCGTGGCGGGTGCCGGTGGTGTTCGACAATCTGATTCATAAAAAGGAGATGCCGGTCACCGTGGCGGTGTTCATCAACCCCGGCGTCAAACCGCCGCCCCCCGGCCAGCCGACCAAGCGCCCCGATGGCAAGCCCGCCGGCTCGAATCGTTCGGCCGAATACGATTCGCTCGGCGACGCTTACGCAAAGTTTTTGCTCGAGGAAATCCTGCCCGAGGTCGGCAAAACGGTGAACGTGACCAAAGACCCAAACGGTCGCGCCATTGCCGGCAGCAGCTCCGGCGGCATCTGCGCGTTTACGGTGGCGTGGGAGAGGCCGGATCAATTCCGAAAAGTCTTCTCGACGATCGGCAGTTTCACCAATATTCGCGGCGGAAACAAATATCCGGAGATGGTGCGCGCGGCGGCGAAGAAGCCGATCCGCGTGTTTCAACAGGACGGTTCCAACGACATCGTGAACCAGTTCGGAAGCTGGCCCGAGGCCAACAAGGCGATGGCGGCGGCACTCGAAGAAAAGGGCTACGATCACAAGTTCGTGGTCGGCGAAGGCACGCACAATCCGAAGCACGGCGCCTCGCTGCTGCCGGATGCGATGCGGTGGCTATGGCGCGACTATCCGCGCTGACGAGGGGTGTATCCGTTTGAAAAAACGGATGTCATTCCGACCGACGCGCAGCGGAGTGGGAATCTCGCATCTGACCGCTTTATCCACAGATTGCACAGATTTTCACAGATTGGATGGGACTCGGAGCAGTTCCCCTCTTTCAAAAAAAATCTGCGTCCATCTGTGAAATCTGTGGATGCCCTCTGACTCGGAGTTAAAACTTCCGCAGCCACGATTGGGTTGCATATTTTTCGCGCCGGAGCTTTTCCGCTTCCTCCATCCAAGCGTCGTCCATTTCGACCGGCACGAATTCTGGGTTAAACGCCGCGGCGAGCCGTACGGCAAAATCCTCCGGCAGCAAAACATTTTGCACGCTGCCTTGATGCAGCAGGCCGCGGCGCGTGCGGCGTTGCGCGGCTCCGGCGATTTTTTGTCCGTCGAGCAGCACGTCGTGCGTGACGGCATTTTCAAAACAGGCGCGCGAGGAGGATTCGGTCCCGCCGGCGGTCATCGAAACGGGAAGGCCGCAGCCAGCGAGCGCGCTGGCGACCCGTTCGTGAATGGCGCGATACGTCTCGACCGCGCGCATTTTTAGAAAGGCCGAATGCGCCGGGACCAGCAGCGTGTAGGTGAAATCCGCGCCATGCAAAACAACGCCGCCGCCCGTCCAACGGCGCACGGCGTCGCGCGCGAATCGCCGCGCCGCCACGGTCGCCCATTTTTCAAAATAGCCGAAAGAAACGGAAGGATGCCGCCAGCGATAGACGCGCAACATCGGTGAGCGCGCATGAGCGAGGAGGGTCTCGTCGAGTGCCATGTTCATGGCAGCGTCGCGCGGGTGGCGGTCGTTCAAGAACTCGATGGTGTCGAAAAGCACGCGCGGAATTTTTACGCAAGCGAAGCTTGGAAGCGAGTGCGCTCGCTGGAATTTTCCCGGCTGCATCGGAGTTTCGTGCGCTGCTTAGAGGGCGTCCGGCTGGCACGAATAATTCACTTGGCTTCGCGGGTGGCGAGTGGAAGGCTTGTGCCCTTCTTCATGGCAAAAGTCGCACTCGGAAAAGGTCTCGGCGCACTCATTAACACGCGCGTCTCCTCGCCCACTCCCGCCCCGGAGTCGGGTGAGCGCATCCAGCAGGTGAGCCTGGCCGACATCATCCCGACGCCGCTCCAGCCGCGCACCAGTTTCCGCACCGAGCGGTTGCAGGAGTTGATCGATTCGATTCGCGAACGCGGGATCATCCAGCCACTGATCGTCCGGCGTACCGGCGCCAAGTTTGAACTGATCGCTGGTGAGCGTCGCTGGCGCGCGGCGCAAGAAGTCGGGCTCCTCCAGGCACCAGTGATCGTCCGTGAGGCGAGCGACCAGGAAGTGCTTGAACTCGCGCTCATCGAAAACTTGCAGCGCGAGGATTTGAACGCGATCGAGGAAGCGTTCGCCTACTCGCGGCTGGCGAAAGAATTTTCCCTCAAGCAGGAGGAGATTGCGCAGAAGGTCGGCAAGAGCCGCGCGGCGGTGGCGAACAGCATTCGCCTCCTGGAATTGCATCCGCAAATTCAGACATGGGTCGGGCAGGCGCGCGTGTCGGTCGGACACGCGAAGGTGTTGCTCGCAGTCAAATCCCAGGACGAACAACTGCTCATCGCCGAGAGCATCCTCAAGCACGGCCACACGGTTCGCGCCGCGGAAAAAATCGTC
>JANXWU010000346.1 GCA_025350985.1 Spartobacteria bacterium
CGGGACTGCCGATTCTCTTTCATTTCCGCGAGCGCGAAACTCGCGCCGAGCGCAAGACCGGTAAGTGACTACTTCGGTCCGAGCGGCCCTTTTTTCGAATCCTTCGGCCAGTAAAGCGTGTCGAGTTCAGGCGTCGCCGTCACTGCTTCCGCCGGCCAGGTGAACTGACAGTCCTCGCAAAAATATTCCGCGGGCATCACCCCCAGTTTCCAGAAGATCGCGGACATCAAATTTGGCAGCAAAAAATTCCGCGTGAACTGCGGATACTGCACGCGCGAGTTGCCGCACTCCGGGCAACGGACCGTCCCGCGCAAGGCGCCGTCAGGTTCCCATTCCGCGAGCAATTTTTTGGCGCGGTCCAAGTCGGCCTTTGGCACCTCCAGGCGGATATGCGCCTTCGGTTTCGGCGCGAACAAACGCGCACGCTGGATTGCCGATTCATCTTCCACGGAGGCTTCCATGATTCCCGCCTGTTCGAGCCGCTTTTCCAGAGCTTCGGCGGGGGAGCGTTCGTTGAAGGTAGCGACGGTGACTTTTTCTTTCATGGCGCGAGGGTTATTCCTTGGCTGAATCGAATCGATGGACGCGATTGCGCCTGTGCTTTCATTTCAAGACAAAGGTCATGCTGAGTGCAGGGAAAACAAACGGAAGCGGCGGTTACTGATCGATTCCCTGTATCTCCAAATACGTCGGAGTCTTGTCCCGTCCCTTCGCCGCCTCCATCGACTCGATGCGCATCTGTTTCAAAAGCCACATCCCTTCGAGCTTCTGCGCCGAGATCACTTTGAACCGCTTCACCAGTTTCCCGGCGGCATCGAATGCATCCGCCTGCATCAGCACGCCGCCATGCTCCTCAATCCACAAGTCGAGCGACGCGTACTGCGATTCTTTTTTCGACGGCGGACGGACGCGCAACTTCCAGCACGGACGCAAAAGCTGGCTGTCCCTCCCGAGCATCTCCGCGTCCGCCCAATACAAAAAATGCAGCGTCAAATCCTCGTAGCTGATGTCGGTGTTGCGCACCAATTTATCGAATCGCGCCTCGGTCACGCGCTCCGAACCTTTGCGCGTGATTTCTTCGAGACGGGAAACCTTTTCGCCGAGCCGCAGCCGCAGCACTTGCTCCGGCTCGCTGAACTCGTATCGAATCTCGCTGCCATCCATCACCAGCCGAAACGGAATCGAATCCGAAGCATGGCGCAACCGCCCGCGCAGCACGCGATGCTGCTCGCTTTGATTCAGTCGCGCGTCGCGCAAAATATCCTGCGCCGCCGGCTTCTGCGAGCGCGCCGGCAACACCGCGACCAACAGCGCGGCGAGCACGGCAACTCGCGTCTTTACTTGTTTTCCTGCGGTCATATTTTTCTCGTTCTCCGAATGGACAACCTCATCCTCGATCTCATCAACCGTCAATGGACGAATCCTTTTTTGGATCGGTTCATGACGATCATGTCGAGTGCGGATGCGTGGAAACTCCCGCTGTTGCTCGGGATCATCGCCGCGTTTTTCGCCGGCGGATTTCGCGCGCGTGCCGTGATTTTTTGCGGCCTGATCGTCATCGGACTGAGCGACGGAGTTGTCTGCAATTCAATCAAGAAGCTCGTCGGGCGTCCGCGACCTTACCAACTTTTGGCGGTGCGGGTTCTGCGCTTGGAACGCGGCGGTTTGAGCGCGGTGGCGAAGCCGTTGAAGATCGAAATGTCCCGACCGGAAAAGGGTGCGGTCATTGGCAATTCATTTCCCTCGGGCCACACGACGAACAACTTTTGCGCCGCCGTGATTCTGACTCTTTTCTACCGCTGGGGCTGGCTCTACTTCATCCCGGCGGCGAGCGTCGGCTACTCGCGGATTTACACCGGCTCGCACTGGCCGAGCGACGTCGTCTCATCGGTATTTCTCGCGTTGGGCTGGAGCTTGTTGTGTCTCGCGACGCTCGAGTTTTTCTGGAGAAAACTGGGCGCGCGCTTCATGCCGTCGCAGTTCACAGCCCATCCGAGTCTGTTTCGAGGAGCCGCCGCGTGAAGGCGCGGCACTGGCTTTTTCTGTTCCTCGCCGTGTTGACTGTCCTGCGCTGGATTTACGCGACATCGTGCGAACTTTCGCCCGACGAAGCGTACTATTTCCAATGGTCGAAGCGCCTCGACTGGGCGTATTTCAGCAAAGGTCCGGGCGTGGCGCTGGCGATTCGCGCCGGCACGTCGATCTTCGGCGACAACGAACTGGGCGTGCGCTTTTTCAGCCCGCTGCTCGCGCTCGGCACGAGTCTCGTCCTGTTCTTTTTCGCGCGAAAACTTTACACCGAATCCATCGCGCTCTGGGCCGTGGTGTTAATGAATGCCATCCCGATTTTTCAAGTCGGCGGACTGGTGATGACCATCGATCCGTTGTCGATTTTCTTTTGGGCGGCGGCGCTGTTCACGTTCTGGCTGGCGCTGGAAAAAAGTCCCGCGTTTTCCAAATGGTGGCCGTTGACCGGTCTGCTGATTGGCCTCGGCTTCTTGTCGAAATACACGAACGCGATGGAGCTGCTCTCGGTCGTTTTGCTGCTCGCATCGTTGCGGAAACATCGCCGGGAATTTACGCGTCCGGGCGTATGGACTCTGTTCGTCGTCTTCACGATTTGCGCGCTGCCGCCGCTGATTTGGAACGCGCGGCATGACTGGATCACGATGTCGCACATGAAGCATCGCGGCGGTCTCGACGGTGGATCGGCGAAAAATCCGCCGCTCGAATGGCTCGCCTTTTTCGGCGCGCATTTCGGTGTTTATTCACCGCTCATTTTCGGCGGGATGCTCGCCGCGTTGTGGTGGTCGCGCGAAAAAGCCCGCGTCAGTTTTCGCACGCAATTTCTTCTCTGCTTCGGCGCGCCGCTCCTCGTGATGTATTTCCTGCTCGCCTTCAAACGCGCTGGCCAGGCCAATTGGACGGCGCCTGCGTTCGTCAGCCTCTGCATTTTGGCGACGGCCGTGTGGCATCAAGCCGCTGCCGCGAGCCGTGCCAAAACAATCTTCGCGCTCACAGCGCTCGGGCTTGGCCTCGCGATGGGGCTGGCTGTTTTGAACCCGGACCTTTTTCGCGCGGCGGGCATTCGCTGGAGTTACAAACGCGATCCCGGCTCGCGTCTGCGCGGCTGGAAATCGACCGCGCAGATCGTCGATCAAGCGCGGAAAGATTTCGAGCGCGAGACGAAGCATCCGGTTTTTCTCATCGCCAACAGCTACGGCACCGCGTCGGCGATCGGCTTTTACCTGCCCGACAAACGCGTGCAGGGTTCGGCTCATCCGCCGGTTTACATCCCTGCCTCGGTGATGCCCGAAAATCAGTTTTCCTATTGGCCGCGTTACGACGAAATCAGCGTTCCCGACCGCCCGACGAACCAACCAATGC
>JANXWU010000350.1 GCA_025350985.1 Spartobacteria bacterium
CGAGATCGCGTGCAGGGTTACTGGGGCAAGCAGGAAGACGCACGCGTGCTCACCGACAATCCGCACACTGCGTTCGTGAGTTCTTTTTTCACGGCTATTTTCCACGGCGGCGCGGTGACTTTGCATGAAAAATATCCCGCGGAGTTCGTCGATGATTTCAAAATCGTCGGCGAGCGCGGAGAAGAAAGCCGCCCAACCCCCGGCCTCTCGCGCGGCGCGAAGAACGTGATCGTCGTGATCGGCGAATCCATTTGCACGCAGCACCTCAGCCTTTACGGAAGTAAATTCCAAACGTGGCCGCGGATGGAAGCGGAGGCGAAAAACGCGCTGGTCTTCAACAATTTTTACTCGCACCTGACCAACACCGCGAACTCGCTGGCCGCGCTCACGCTTTCGATCTATCCGCCGATGAGCTGGCGCGAATTTACCGTCGAGCAACCGGACCTGCCGGGCACGACCGTCGCGCAAGTGCTAAAGGTTCGCGGCTATCGGACGGCGTTCATCTCCGGGGGCAACAACGACTTTTCCAACCAGGGCGAGTTTTTGAAAAGCCGCGGCTACGACGTCATTCAGGACGCGCGCGACATCGACGCGCCGCAGATTTCGTCGTGGGGCACCGATGACAAGGCGATGGTGGAGCAGGTGTTCAAATTCATCGACGAGGACAAAAAGAAACCGTTCTATGTCTTCGCGTGGACGCAGGGGACGCATCATCCGTACGAGCCGGGGAAGGATTGGGAAATCGTGGATTTTCTCGGTGAGGACAAAACCTGGGGCGACATGGGCTGGGAGTTGGGCCGCTACCTCAACGCGCTGCATGAAGCCGACCGGGCGTTCGGCATTTTGCTCGACGGCATCCGCCAGCGCGGGCTGGCCGATGACACCATTGTCATCATCACCGGCGACCATGGGCAGGCGTTCGGGAAGCCGCATAAAACCTACTTCCACAGCGGACGCGTCTATCAGGAGGACGTCAACGTGCCGCTCATGATCTGGAATCCGAAGCTCTTCAAAAACGTGCCGCGGTCGAATCAAATCGGCGCGCACGTCGATCTTTCGCCGACCGTTCTTGACCTGCTGGGACTCGGCTTGCCCGCGTCCTTCCAGGGTCGCAGCCTCTTCGACCCGGCGCATCCGCCACGCGCGTATTTTTACGGCGCGATGGACAGCCTGTTGTTCGGCGTGCGCGAGCACGATTTCAAATACATCTACAACGCGACGCGCGGACGCGAGGAACTCTATGACCTCGCGGCGGATGGCGAAGAGCAGCACAATCTCGCGCCGAAGCAAAAGGACGATTCCAAGCGATTGCGTCAACGCCTGGCGGCGTGGGTTGATTACCAAAAAAAGCAGCAAGCGCCGGGGCGGTGACGGATGCTCTGGCCGCTATTTCCAGACCACATAATTTTCCGCCAGCCGCGTGAATTCCGAGACTTGCTCTTCACACCATTTTTCGTCGCGGCCCAACTCCCGCGCCATCAACACCGCCACGCGCCCGGCAATTTCCACGCTCGCCCGCGCATCGAGCAGCAGCGCGCGCGTGCGGCGGGCAAGCACGTCCTCGACCGTCCGCGCCATCTCATGCCGCGCGGCCCACACGACTTCGCATGCGCGACACGGCAGGTTCGGGTGCAGCAACTCGCCCAGCGCAGGATGGTCCGCCGTGAGTTGAGCCAGCGCTGCGGCATCCGCGCCGTAAATCGGAGCACCGGGATTTTCCGTCCAGCCGTGCAAACGCAGCGACCTCGTGCGCGACGGCCGTTTCACCAAACCGCCCACGTCCGCTCCGCGATCCACGGTTTCCTCGCCCATTTGTCGATACGTCGTCCACTTGCCGCCCTTGATCGTGACCAGGCCGCTCTCTGAAACGTCCAGCACATGATCCCGGGACAGTTTGGACGTTTTGAGATCGCTCTTGGTCACGAGCGGACGCAGGCCGGCAAACACACTCAAAATATCGGCGCGGCGCGGCGATTTCGTCAGGTAACGCCGAATGTGGATGAGCAAATAATCGATCTCCTCGTCGGAGGAGTTCGGCTCCAGTTTGATTTCCTTCGTCGGCAAATCGGTCGTGCCGATTAACACACGGCCGTGCCACGGGATCGCAAACAAAACCCGGCCGTCATCCGTTTTCGGCACCATGATCGCGGTTTCTCCCGGAAGAAACGAGGCATCGAGGACGATGTGCGAGCCGCGGCTTGGCTTGAGAGTCCGCGGCGCTTCGGGATCATCGAGAAGGCAGACGGCATCGGAAAAAACGCCCGTCGCATTGACCACCACTCGTGCGTCGAGCTCGAACACGCGCTCGGTTTCCATATCCTCCGCCACCACGCCGAAGATTTTTCCACCGCGTTTTTTCAATGAAATTACGCGGACGTAATTCAGTGCCGTGCCGCCGAGATCGTCGAACGTCTGCGCCAGCGTGAGAGCAAGACGTGCGTCGTCAAACTGTGCGTCAAAATACAGCACACCACCCCGGAGGCCGTGTGGATTCAGGCTTGGCAGGCGGTGGAGTGTTTCTTCGCGTGACAGAATCCGCGAACGCTCGATGCCCAGTTCGCCGGCGAGGCCGTCATACAGTTTCAAACCTAGGCCGTAAAAATACTCTTCGCCCCACCGATAGGCCGGGAGGAGAAACGGCAGCGGATGCACGAGATGCGGCGCATTGCGCAGCAACAATCCGCGCTCGCGCAGAGACTCGCGCACGAGTCCGATGTTGCCCTGCCGCAAGTAACGCAGCCCGCCGTGAATCAGCTTGGTGCTGCGACTCGACGTGCCTTTGGCGAAATCGCCCTGCTCCAACAACAGCGTGCGATAGCCGCGCGAGGCTGCATCCACCGCGGTTCCCAGCCCGGTCGCACCTCCGCCGATGACGATCATGCTCCAGGGTTTCGACCGGTCGTCGAGCCGGGCGATGAGCGTGTCGCGATTCATTCGATCACAGTCTTGTCCGCTCCAGCGCGGTGCGCCAGCCCGCTCGCAATTCGTCCCGTCGCGCCGAATCCATCCCTGGCTCGAACCGTTTCGACACCTGCCAGTGTCGCGCGATGTCGTCCTTGCTTTTCCAAAATCCCACGGCTAGCCCGGCGAGATACGCCGCGCCGAGGGCGGTGGTTTCGGAAACTTGCGGACGCACGATGGGCACGCCGAGAAGGTCCGCCTGAAACTGAATGAGGTAATCGTTCAGCGAAGCACCGCCATCGACGCGCAGTTCGGCCAGCCGGATGCCTGAATCTTTTTCCATCGCTTCGAGCAGGTCGGCGGTTTGGTACGCGATGCTGTCGAGCGCGGCGCGCGCGAGATGCGCGCCCGTGGTGCCGCGCGTGAGTCCACACGCGAGCCCACGCGCGTGCGGGTCCCAGTGCGGTGCGCCGAGTCCGGCGAACGCGGGGACGAAATAAACGCCGCCGGTGTCCGGCACGCTCGTCGCGAGTTTTTCGACCTCGCCCGACGAGCGGATGAGGCCCAGCCCGTCGCGCAGCCACTGCACCGCCGCACCGGCGATGAAGACGCTGCCTTCAAGAGCGTATTCGACTTCGCCGCCCACCCGCCACGCCACCGTCGTGAGCAACTGGTTATCCGACGCGACGGCGCGCGAGCCCGTGTTCATCAGCATGAAGCAGCCGGTGCCGTACGTATTTTTCGCCATGCCCGAACTCATGCAAGCCTGGCCAAAGAGCGCCGCCTGCTGATCCCCCGCGATGCCGGCGATCGGGATTGGTTTTTGAAAAAGGCGAGTCTCCCCAGCGACTTCACTGGAGGAAATCACACGCGGCAAAAGCGAACGCGGAACGTCGAAAAGCGCGAGCAGTTCGTCGTCCCAATCGCAAGTGTGGATGTTGAAAAGCATCGTGCGGCTGGCGTTGCTCACGTCGGTGACGTGCGCCGCGCCGCCGGTGAGATTCCACACGAGCCAGGAATCGACCGTGCCGAAAGCGAGTTCACCCGCTTCGGCTCTCGCGCGTGCGCCGGGCACGTGGTCGAGAATCCAGCGCAGTTTCGTCGCGGAAAAGTAAGCGTCGATCACGAGCCCGGTGCGCTGCTGGATCAGCCCGGCGCGACCGTCTGCTTTCAGTTGCTCGCACCTCGCCGCCGTGCGCCGATCCTGCCAGACGATCGCATGGCAAATCGGCGCGCCTGTTTTGCGATCCCAAACGATGGTCGTCTCGCGCTGGTTGGTGATGCCGATGGCGGCGACCTCACTCGCGTCCACGTTTGCGCCCGCGAGAACCTCAGACGCGACCTCTCGCTGCGTCGTCCAGATATCCACGGGGTCGTGCTCGACCCAGCCCGGTTGGGGAAAAATTTGACGAAATTCCTTTTGCGCCACCGCTCGCAGCGCGCCGGATTGATCGAACAAAATCGCGCGCGAACTGGTGGTGCCCTGGTCGAGGGCGAGGATGAAGTTCATGATCTCAAGGCCGTCAGCTTCTCATGCTTTTCGACGAAGCGGGGCTTTGGCAAGGAGCAAGAGATTCTTCGACTGCGCTCCGTTCGCTGTGGGAACTCCACTCCGCTCAGAATGACACGCTTGGGACGACGCGCTCGGGGTAATCCGTGAACACGCCATCGACGCCGATGGCGTGCAGGCGCTTGATCGAGCGCGGCGAATTGGCGGTGTAAACGAAAACCTTCAGCCCGTGCCGATGCGCTCGGGCGACGAACGGGCGGCGGGTCGAGCGAGCCGCAGTGTGAATGGAATAGGCGCGCAGTTTTTGCGCCAGCCGAACGAAGCGAAGCGGCGCGCGCGGGAACAGAAGGCCGAGGCGAATTTTTGGGTGGGCGATGCGCGCGAGTTCCCCGTGGTCAAACGACGAAACGAGAAAATCCTCACAGCTCCAGCCCGCGCGAATATATTCCTCGATGATGCTCTGCACCGGGGCGGCGGTGCCTGGACCTTTCAGTTCGATATTGATAAAGGCGCGGCGATCCACGGCGTCGAAGATTTCGCGAAGGGTGGGAATTTTTTCACCGTGGCCCGCGTCGAGCGAGCGGAGAAAGGCGAACGATTTTCCGGCAACGGGACCGCGCCCATTCGTGGTGCGTTCGAGCGTGTCGTCGTGGATCACGATCAGTTCACCGTCCACAAAATAAACGTCCACTTCGATGCCGTGCGCGCCGAGTTCCAGCGCGCGGCGGACGGAACGCACGGTGTTCTCCGGCTCGTGCCCGCGCGCGCCGCGGTGGCCGATGCAAAGGAAATCAGGAGCCATGAAAACCGCTCAACGCTGAACCCTCAAAACTCAAACTGCGCCCTCATTCTTGAACGTTGAACGTTTTCATTTTTCTAAGAGCATGTTGAAAAAGTAGAATCTGGAAGCCATGAAGCCATGAAAAACGTGCGTCTGAAAATTCCGGCCCTCTTGGGTTCATGGCTTCTAAATTTCTCCAAAGGCCGCGCGTCAATCAGTCAATAGAAGACTTTTTCAACACACTCTAAAAGCGTGTCTTAAAAGTTATTTCCTTCCACAGATTTCACTGATTTTCACAGAGAGGAAAATACTCAGGCCTAAAAAATCTGTGTTCATCTGTGAAATCTGTGGATGATTTTCCTTAGCCGCTGACTTTTTCAGACCGGCTCTAAGCCACCAATCGCAGG
>JANXWU010000385.1 GCA_025350985.1 Spartobacteria bacterium
CTCCACCGCTTCTTCCATTGGGAACTGGAATTCCCCGATGTCTTCAGCCCCGAGCGCCGCGCCGACCATCCGCACACCGGCTTCGATGCCCTGCTCGGCAATCCGCCGTGGGAAATCCAGAAGCCCAATTCCAAGGAATGGTTCTCCAACGTGGACCCGCTCTACCGCGCCTACGGCAAGACCGAGGCCCTGCAAAAGCAGACCGACTTCTTCGCCGACCGCACCGTCGAAGCCGGCTGGATCGCCTACAACGCCCACCTCAAAGCCCTCTCCGCTTTCACCAAGTTTTCCGCTTTCGCCTTTGGCGATCCGACCGCCCATGGAAACAAAACCTTCCACCACGCGCTGAGCCGCAGCGGCGCGGAAAGCCTCGCCCTTCACGCCCGCTGGCGGCCCCGCCGCTCCGCGCTCTTCGCCAGCAACGCCGACCCCGCGCATCCTTTCCGCTACCAAGGCAGCGCCGACATCAACACCTACAAACTCTTCGCCGAGCAGAGCCTCGCCCTGCTCCGGCCCGGCGGACGGCTCGGCTTCATCCTGCCTTCCGGCATCTATTCCGACAAAGGCTCCGGCACCCTGCGCGGCGTCTTCCTCGATGCCTGCCAATGGGAGTGGTGCTTCGGTTTTGAAAACCGCGAGGGCATCTTCGACATCCATCGCTCGTTCAAATTCGTCGCCCTCCTCGTCGAGAAAGGCGGGCGCACCGAAGCCATCCACACTGCCTTCATGCGCCGCCACGTCGAGGATTGGGCGCAGGCCGAGACCGGCGCGCTCGATTACCCCCGCGAACTCGTGGACAAGCTCAGCCCGTTCTCGCGCGCCCTCGTCGAAGTCCGCGATTCGCGCGATGTGGCTGTGCTGGACCGGATGTATTCCCACGGCGTTCTGCTCGGCGACGAAACTCCGCGCGGTTGGGGTCTTCGCTACGGCGCGGAGTTCCACATGACGAATGACGCCAAGCTCTTCCCGCCCCTGCCGAAATGGGAAGCGCAAGGCTACCGCCCCGACGAATACGGCCACTGGCTGCGCGGCCCGTGGCGACCCGTCGCCGATTTCGACCTTCGGATTTCGGATTTGGACGAATGGCGCCGCTCTCCGCATGTCCGCGCCGCCTCAGCGCCCGACCGCCCCGACCTTCTCCTCAGCCGCGACGGCACCGAAGCCCTCCGCATCGAGGACATCGAAGACGTGGCCGTGCCGCTCTACGAAGGCCGGATGATCGGCCAATTCGACTTCAGCCAAAAAGGCTGGGTGAGTGGCAAAGGCCGCACCGCCGTCTGGCGCGACATCCCGTGGGAGGAAAAGCAGGTCGAGCCACAGTTCCTCATGGGGCTGAATACTTTCTTCGACGACAAGCTGGAGCGTTACCTCACCGGCATCGCCGAAGCGGAGAACGAGCGCGCCGCCGACCGTGAGCGCCAGCGGCTCGCCAACGTGGATGCGTTCATGGAGTGGTGGGCGCACCACGACCCGCGGACGTGCTTCATGGATGTGTCGTCGGCGACGAACACGCGCGGGATGATTTCCGCGACGCTCCGCGATTTCCCCGCCGGAAACAAAACGCCGATCCTGCACGGCTCGAAGCCGCTCGAACTCGGCACCGTGCTGAACTCGTTCGCCTACGACTTCACGCTCCGCCAGCGACTCGGCGGGCTGACGCTGAACTACTTCATCATCGAGGAAACGCCGCTGCCGCCGACCGCCGTCGCGGGTGCCGCGTTCGCCTCCATCGCGCGTCGGCTCACTTTCACCGCACCGCTTTTTGCCCGCCACTGGCATCGCTCGGACGAACCGCGCGACCGCGCGTGGCAGGAGCGATGGGCCGTCACGGAACACGAGCGCCTGCGTCTGCGCTGCATCGCCGACGCGCTGGTGGCCTACTCCTTCCGCATGAGCGCTGAGGATTTCGCCTGGCTCCTGCACGATTGCGACCACCCCGCCGCCACGCTGCGCGACCGCACCTTCGCCGGGAAGCTCGACCCGAAAGGCTTCTGGCGAGTGGACAAGGAGCGGGAGCCGGAATTGCGGCACCCGGTGCTGGCGCAAGTGGCGTATGCGGACCTGCAAGCGCAGGGCCTCGAAGCCTTCCTCGCCGGTCCGGACGGCACCGGCTGGCCACTCCCCGCCACCCTCCGCCTCGCTGACTACGCCCTCGGCCACGACGCCCGCGCCCGCGAACCCCAACCCGTCGCCGCCCGCCTCGGCCCGCGCCACCTCGACTGGCAGCTCGCCCGCGACCCCGCCGCAAGCTGGGCCGAATGCGCCGCCCACGCCACCCAACTCGAAGCCCTCTGGCGCCACGCCCGCACCCTCACCGGCAGCGATACAACCGCCGAGGTTTCGGAAACTGCGACTGTTGTTCCGTTCCGACGGGAGCCAGCACCCAACCCACAAACGGAACTTTTCTAGCCATGCTGAATCCCACGCATTCGCAGAGCGAACCGCGAACCGCCCATACCCTTCGGAGTCTGTTTGACCGGAAATGCCGTTTCAAAATCCCGTCCTACCAGCGCTCCTACTCATGGGATCGGAAGCAACGCAAGCAGTTCCTCGAAGATCTGAGGGAGCATCCAGCGGGTGCCCCGAATATCCCTTACTACTACGGGCACTTCATTTTTGAAGATGGTAATGTGAAGGATGTAATGTTCATCATCGACGGGCAGCAGCGCCTGACTACGCTAGTGCTATTCATCGCCGCTGTGGCCCGGGAGCTGGCGGGGCGCGAGGAAGGGTCTGCGATCGATTTG
>JANXWU010000491.1 GCA_025350985.1 Spartobacteria bacterium
CGGGGCGCGACTCGACCGTGCCAAAGATTCGGTTGCGTCCCCACGCGGGAATCCAATTCACTCCGTCGATGGCGGCCAGCGCGGCGGCGCGCACCTTATCGATGTTGATGAAAAACTGCTCGACCGCACGAAAGACGACCGGCGTTTTCGAGCGCCAGCAATGCGGATACGAATGTTTGTAAATTTGTTCGCCGAGTAGCGCGTGCTTTTCGCGCAAGTGCTCGATGACATCCTTGTTCGCGTCGAAAACATATTTGCCCGCCCACACCGGCACGCCGACTTCCTCGGTGAAGCGTCCGTGCTCATCGACCGGCGACAAAATCGGCAAACCGTTTTGCACACCCGCGAGGTAATCGTCGGAGCCGTGACCGGGCGCGATGTGGACTTGGCCGGTGCCGGTTTCCATCGTGACAAAATCGGCGGCGATCACGGGGACTTTGCGCTCCAAAAATGGATGCTGCGCTTCGACGCCAGCCAGCGCTTCGCCGCGAAAGCTGCGTCCCTGCACGATCAAGGTGCGACCCGTCGTTTCCGCGAAAGCGGGAATCAACGCGCTCGCGATCACGAACTCTTCGATGATCTCCGAACCCTGCGCACGAAAATGCGCGACGACGTAATCGTGGCGTGGATGCACCGCGATTGCCACATTTGCCGGCAGCGTCCATGGCGTCGTCGTCCAGATGACCATGCTCGCCTGTCCCGCGAGATCGCCGGAGACGATGGGAAATTTCACAAAAATCGCCGCGTCCTCGCGGTCCGCATATTCCACCTCGGCCTCGGCGAGCGCGGTCTGCGCCCCGGTGCTCCAATAGACCGGCTTTTTCGATTGATAAACCAGCCCCTTTTCCACCAGCACGGCGAACGCGCGGATGATGTCCGCCTCGTAGCCGGGGTCGAGCGTCAGATACGGATTCTGCCAATCGCCAAACACGCCGAGCCGCTGGAACTGTCCGCGCTGGATGTCGATAAACTTGCGCGCGTACGCTTCGGACTTCTGTCGTACTTCGAGTGGTGAAAGACCGCGCGATTCCTTCACCACCTTGAACTCGATCGGCAGTCCGTGGCAGTCCCAGCCCGGCACAAACGGCGCGCGAAAACCGAGCATCGTCCGCGATTTCACAATGAAGTCCTTCAGGATTTTGTTGAGGGCCGTGCCCATGTGAACGTCGCCGTTCGCGAACGGCGGGCCGTCATGGAGCACAAAAAGTTCGGCGTCCTTTCGCGCTTCCTGTATCCGCTCGTAAAGCCGCGCGGTTTCCCATTTCGCCAAACGCTCGGGCTCGCGCTTCACGAGGTCGGCTTTCATGGAAAAGTCGGTCTTCGGCAGGTTCAGCGTGTCCTTGTAATTCACTTTTTCGCTCATGAGAGCGGCGAAGCTATCACCCGTGAAATGACGGGTCAACGGAACGCCCGACGAATGAGCGCGCAATTCCGGCGTGATATTTCTCGCGCGACGACTTGGAGAATTTATGCTGCCGTTTCCGCCGCTCGGAAACCCGCGCGAGCGTCCGTTGCCATGCAAATCATCCGCCACTCCGATCCCGATTTTTCCCAGTCGATCCGCAAGTTGAACCGACACGCCGAGCCGTCGGCACAGGTGGAGGCGACGGTGCGCGAACTCGTCGCGAAAGTGCGCACGGGGGGCGACGAAGCACTGATCGAACTTGGCGTGAAATTCGGCGGGCCGAAACTCAAAGCCGCGCAACTTCGCGTCAGCGCGGCGGAAATTCGGAACGCGAAAAAGGCAGTCGATGACGCGACGAAAGCGGCGATTGCGCTTTCCCACTCGAACGTCCGCGCTTTTGCGTTGCGCAGCCTGCGGAAAAATTGGTCGGCCCGGAATGCGCAAGGCGCGCGCGTCGGCGAACGGTTCGATCCGTTCCAGCGCGTCGGCGTTTACGTGCCCGGCGGCACGGCGCCGCTGGTTTCGACGGCGATCATGACTTGCGCGTTTGCGCAAGCGGCGGGCGTGCCGGAGATCGCCGTGGCGACACCGGCTGGCGCGGATGGCTTGGTGAACGCGGCCTTGCTTTACGCGCTCGATTTCTCAGGCGCGTCGGAGATTTACAAAACCGGCGGCGCGCAGGCGATTGCCGCGCTCGCGTTTGGCACGGCGTCGATTGCGCCCGTGCAGAAAATTTTCGGCCCCGGAAATGCGTACGTCGTCGAGGCAAAGCGGCAGGTGTTCGGGCGTGTCGCCATCGACCTGCTGCCGGGGCCGAGCGAAATTTTCGTCCTCGCCGATGCCAGCGCAAAGGCCGCGTGGATCGCCGCCGATTTGCTCGCGCAGGCCGAACACGGCCAGGGAAGCCAGATCGTGTTCGCCACCAACTCGGCGAAGCTGCTCGCGAGCGTTGAACGCGAAATTGCGACGCAACTGGCGACGCTCGTCCGTCGGCAACATCTCGCGGGCGTGCTGGAAAAGGACTGCACGCTGGTGCTGGTGAAATCGCTCGCTGACGCCGTCGCGCTTGCGAACGCCTACGCGCCGGAGCATGCGTCGGTCGTCGCGCGAAATGAAGACACACTCGCGGCGAAAATCACGACGGCCGGCGCGATTTTTCTCGGCGGATTTTCCCCTGTAGTCGCCGGGGATTTTGTGGCAGGACCCAGCCATACGCTGCCGACGGGCGGCTCGGGCAAGTCGTTTCCCGGCATCACCGCCGACATGTTTCAACGCCGGACAAGCGTCGTGAAACTCGATCGTGCCTCGCTCCAAAAATCGTTGGCGGGCATCCAGACATTCAGCCGGCTCGAAGGCTTGGACGCACACGGCCGGTCGGCGGCAATTCGGCTCGAAGCCTGATCTCGCGGGGCGGCGGCAGAGGGCATCACTCGCGCACTTGGCCCGTCCCGCGAATCTGATATTTGTACGTCGTCAACTCCTCCAAGGCCATCGGACCACGGGCGTGAAGTTTGTCGGTCGAGATGCCGATTTCCGCGCCGAAGCCGAACTCACCGCCATCGGTAAAGCGGGTCGAAGCATTCCAATAAACGGTCGCGGAATCGACTTCGTTCAGAAATTTTTCGGCGGTTGTGAAGTTCGCGGTCACGATGGCGTCACTGTGATGTGAGCCGTTGCTTTCAATGTGTGCCACGGCTTCCTCCAGACTGCCGACCGCTCGGGCAGCCAAGATTTGATCCAGAAACTCCGTGCGCCAATCCGCCGCGGAGGCGGCAGCGAGCGGCTGGTAGCCCGCTGAAGAGAGCAACCGGAAAAGCTCCTCGTCCGCACGCACTTCAACCTTTTTTCCCGATATTTTCGGAACCAGTTTTTCGAGAAATTTTCCCGCGATTTCCCGGTGGATGAGCACGGTTTCCATCGCGTTGCAGACGCCGGGACGCTGGCATTTGGCGTTGAAGACAATGTCCGCCGCCATGTCGAGGTCCGCCTCTTTATCCACGTAAACGATGCAGACGCCGTGGTAATGTTTGATCACCGGCATCCGCGCGTGCGCCATCACCGCCTCGATCAAAGCCTGTCCGCCTCGCGGCACGATTACGTCGAGAAATTGATCCATCTCGGCCATGACTTTCACCGCCTCGCGGTCGGTCGTGGGCACGAGCAAAATGCTGTCAGGTGGCAGACCGGCAGAGACGAGTCCGGCTTGCAATGCCTCGGCGATTGCGGCGTTGGAATGAATCGATTCCGAGCCGCCGCGCAGGATGGTGGCGTTGCCGGTTTTCGTGCAAAGCACGGCGGCGTCGCTGGTCACGTTCGGACGCGATTCGTAAATGATCCCGACCACGCCGATGGGCACGCGCACTTTGGAAATGCGGAGGCCGTTGGGCCGCGTCCACGCTTTGATCACTTCGCCCACCGGATCGGGCAAACCGGCGACCTGACGGATGCCCTCGGCCATTTCGGCCACGCGTTTCGAGTCGAGTTTGAGGCGCTCGATCATGGCGCCGGAAAGGCCATCCGCCGTCGCGCGAGCCACGTCTTTTTGATTGGCCGCGAGCAGCGCGCCGCTCCGCGCGAGCAACTCATCCGCCATCGCCAGCAGCGCTTGGTTTTTCTGTTCGGAGCTGCAACGCGCCAGCGCCTTCGACGCGGCTCGCGCGCGTTTTCCGAGGTCGAGGATTTGCTCTCTGAGTTCCATTATTTTTGTCCGTTCGCCGTGAAGCGGGTTCCCGTTTTTTTGTCCGCCACGACCGCGGCGATTTGCGCGGGCTTGCGCCCGTTTGCGATCACCGTCGGAATGCCGGCGGCGACGGCGATTTTCACCGCCTGCAACTTCGACACCATTCCGCCGACGGAAAATTTTCCCCGCGAATCGTTGGCCAGTTTTGCCACGCTGTCCACGTCCTCAACAAGCGGCACGATTTCCCCTCGCGCGTCGAGCAAGCCATCGACGCTGGTCAGCAAAATCAACAAGTCGGCGCGCGCCAGCATCGCGACTTCGGCGGAGAGTCGGTCGTTGTCGCCGAGCTTTAATTCCTCGACGGCGACCGAGTCGTTCTCGTTGATAATCGGCACGATTTTGGACGCGAGCAGACGGTCGAGCGTGAGCTTCACGTTGGCCCCGCGCATCCGGCTGTCGATGTCGCCGTGCGTGACGAGCAGTTGCGCGACGTGCAGCCCGTGGCGCGCAAACATTTCCTCGTAAATCTGCATCAACTTTGACTGCCCGACGGCGGCGCACGCCTGTAGGCTGGCGAGGTCGGCGGGGCGTTCTTTTAAACCCAGCACGCCGAGGCCCGCCGCCACCGCACCGCTGGTGACGACGAGGCATTCGTGGCCGCGCGCGACCAGTTGCGCGACCTGCGCCGTCAGTCCGGCAAACTGGCGCGTGTCCAGCCCGCGGCCGTCGCGCCGGGCGAGGATGCCGCTGCCAAATTTCAAAACAATGCGCCGTGATTTTTCGGTCATGCGTGGAAAATTCATAGCTCGAAACGCAGGCGCGGCAACTGGTTGCTGACGCGCGCAGTGCTTATTGCCCGCGCTGTTGGCGGATGCTACGGTGCCCGCGATGCTCGCGACCCAGCCCGAACCATTGCTCCACCCCTGCCAGGGCTGCGGCGCGATGCTGGACGTGACCGAAGAGCAGCCGTTCGCGCAGGTGCAATGTCCCGCGTGCGGGATGCACGCGCGCGTGCGCCGGCAGTTCGGCCAATACGAGCTGCAGGAAATCCTCGGCACCGGCGGCATGGGCGCGGTTTACAAGGCGACCGATCTGACTCTGAACCGGTCGGTCGCGCTGAAATTGCTGCGCCGCGAGTTTAGCGCCAACCCGGAGTTCCTCGAAAAATTCGACAACGAGGCGAAGATCACGGCGTCGATCAATCATCCGCACGTCGTAAAAGTTTTCTCTTTCGGCGAGGACCACGGCACCTACTACATCGCGATGGAAGTGGTGGGCAACGGCAGCCTGGACGACCTCATGACGCGGCTCACGCGCATCCCCGAGGCGCAGGCGATCGAAGTGGCAATCCAAGTCGCGCTCGGGTTGCAGGCGGCGCACCGGGTCGGGCTGATCCATCGCGACGTGAAGCCGGGCAACATTCTTTTCGCCGACGCGCACACTTCCAAGATTGTGGACTTCGGCCTCGCCCTGCTCGCGGCGGAGGCGGCGGAGGCGGCGGGCGAAGTTTGGGGCACGCCCTACTACGTCGCGCCGGAAAAACTGCGGCACGAGCCGGAAGATTTCCGCAGCGACATTTACAGCCTGGGCGGCACGATTTTCCACGCCATCGCCGGCGAGCCGCCACTGGAGGCGGACACGCCGTCGCTCATCGCGCGCCGTCACCTCGATGACGAACCAGAGAGCGTACGCAAATATGTGCCGGGCGTCACCTCGACGACCGCATACGTCATCGACCGGATGTTGAAAAAAAATCCCGACGAGCGCTACGCGTCGTACGAGGAATTGATCGAGCACCTGTCCTACGCGCGCACGAAGCTGATGGGCTCGATCGGGCAAACTGGCTTCCGCGTCGTGCTTGACTCGATGCTGGAGCACGCCGTCGGCATCGTCCTCGTCGTCGCCCTGCTGGTCGCCGGAGTTTTCGGGTTTAGGCATCGCGAGACTCTTTTCAAAAAACCCGCGCCGCACGTCGTGACGCAGCGGCCTGTCTCCACGGAAAAAACGGTGTCCATCGAGATTCAGGCCGGTTACGACCGCGCGGTGAAGCTCATGCTCGGAGGCGACCTCCGAAGCGCGCAGGAGAAATTCCTCCAACTCGGCCGCATGGACGCGCCGCAACCGCTCGCCAGTTGGATCCGGTTTCACGAGGGCCTGTGCGCTTTGTTAAACGACAAGCCCAAGAACGCGGAGTCGATTTACAAAAAGATGAGCGGCGGGATTTTTGCGGCGGAGCACGTTGAACCGTCCCTGGCGAATTTTTTTGTGAGCGCGAGCAAATTACTCGGCGACGACAAGCCGGTGCCGACGCAAGTCGCGAAGACTTACGACACGCCGGATCAGGAGGCGATCGCGCTGCTGGCGTTTGGCTTGAAGGATTGGGACTTGGGCGGCTTCGATGACGCCCGGCGTTTTTTGGAGCGGTTCATGATCTCCGAGCCGCGCGATCAGTACGCCTGGATCAACGAATACAAATCCCTCGCCGAAAAATTCATGGCCGATTACCGCGTTTACAACGCCGTCGCCACGCAGCTCGCCGAGGCGGCGACGGCGGAGAAACAATCGGCGCTGCTGGCCGAGGCGGCCAAACAAAAAGACGCTCTGCAAACGAAGGGCGCCATGCCGCGGAAGTTTGCGCAGATCATCGACGATCTCACCAATGCGGGCGTGAAAATTGGCGCGCCGCCCAGCACTCCGGATGTCCCCGTGGTGCCCGGCGTGCCGACGCCAAATCTGGAAAAATACCAAGCCGAGGCGAAATACTGGGACGTGACGCGCGCGAAATATTCCGCCTTGGTCGCGAACTACAATTTCACCGAGGCCCGCAATGTCCTCGCCGCGGCCGTGCTCACCGAACCGGATTTGCTCCAATTCAAAACGGCGGCCCTGCGCCGCGCCGAACTGCTTCGCATTTTCAAGGCCGCGCTCATCAACGACGTCAACGCTCTCGGCTACCCGGCCATCATCTACAAAAAAAACAACATCTCGCTGCCCGCGGGCGCTCATCGCGCCACCGACCTCCAGGTCAGCATCGTCACGCAATTCGGCGCGCTGCCCGCGCAGTGGAGTGAAATTTCACCAGTCTCCGTCCTCACGATGGCGGATTATTTTTCCAAACGCGCCGCCGACGCCAAGTCTGCCGCCGACCGATTCTGGCTCATCGGCGTCTTTGCGGTCGAGGCCGGCATGGACCGCGAGGGCCGGGCCTATTTGGATCGCGCGGCGCAGGCGAAGCCGGAATACCGCGACCAGATCACGCAGCTTTTTCCGGACGCGGGCACTGGCGCACCGCCCTAATTTCCGCGCGGCGGTTTACACGAACCGCCGCCCGGTTAAGTTTGGGCGATGAGCGAACCGCCCGTTCCCACGCCGGAGGAAATCCAGAAAAAACTCACGGAGTTCATGCGCACGAACTTCGGCGGAAACGTCCATGTGGCCGCGTTCACACCGCCCGCGGAGCCGCTGGAAACCGGGGCGGACGAGGAGCTGGGCGCGGAGCCGGCGGAGACGTTCGAGTTCGAACATTCGCCGCGCGACATCAAGAGTTATCTCGACCGGTACGTGATCAAGCAGGACGAGGCGAAGAAGGTTTTGGCCATCGCGGTCTGCGACCATTACAACCACGTCAACTTCGTGCGCGCGCTGGAAAAAGAGGACGCGAAAAAAGCGCGCGAGATCGAATATTCCAAACAAAACGTCGTGCTCATCGGCCCGACGGGCGTGGGCAAAACCTACCTCATCCGCCACGTCGCTGACCTGATCGGCGTGCCGTTCGTCAAAGCGGACGCCACCAAATTCAGCGAGACGGGATACGTCGGTGGCGACGTGGAAGACCTCGTGCGCGACTTGGTCCGGACGGCGGGCGGCGACGCGACTCTGGCGCAGTATGGCATCATCTACATCGACGAAATCGACAAGATTGCCGGCGCGCCGAGCAGCCACGGGC
>JANXWU010000520.1 GCA_025350985.1 Spartobacteria bacterium
CGCCTCGCGAAAGAAAAATCGCCCTACCTGCTCCAACACGCGCACAACCCGGTCGATTGGTTTCCGTGGGGCGCGGAGGCGTTTGAAAAAGCGCGCAAGGAGGACAAGCCAATCTTCCTCTCCATCGGCTACTCGACCTGCCACTGGTGCCATGTCATGGAGCACGAGTCGTTTGAAAACGAGGCGGTCGCGAAGGTGATGAACGAGCATTTCGTCTGTATCAAAGTGGACCGCGAAGAGCGGCCCGATGTCGATCGCGTTTACATGACGTTCGTGCAGGCGACGACGGGCGGCGGCGGCTGGCCGATGAGCGTGTGGCTCACGCCGGACTTGAAGCCATTTGTCGGCGGCACCTACTTCCCGCCGGATGATCGCTACGGCCGGCCGGGCTTCGTGAGTGTGTTGAAACAACTCGCCGACGCTTGGAAAAACAACCGTCAGCAGATCGTCGATCAAGGCAACGAAATCGTCGCCGCGCTGCGTGAACACAACGCGCCCGAGTTGAAAAAAAGCGGCGAGCCCGGTGCGGAGATTTTGAAAAACGCGTTCGATCAATTCGTCCGCACGTTCGACCAGGAGCAGGGCGGCTGGGGCGGCGCGCCGAAGTTCCCGCGACCCGTTACCCTAAATTTTCTCTTCCGCGCCCACGCCCGCGGACTCGGCGAAGCGGCGCTCGAAATGAATCTCGTCACGCTGCGAAAAATGGCCGCGGGCGGGATGCACGATCACCTCGGCGGCGGCTTTCATCGTTACTCGGTCGATGGCCAGTGGCACGTCCCCCACTTCGAGAAAATGCTCTACGATCAGGCGCAACTCGCGGGCTCATATCTCGACGCCTTTCAGATCAAGCACGATCCGCTTTTTGAAAAAACCGCACGCGACATTCTCGATTACGTCCGCCGAGACATGACCGATGCACAGGGCGGGTTTTTCTCCGCCGAAGACGCGGACAGTTTGGAAACACCCGACGCGAAGAAGAAATTGGAAGGTGCGTTTTACGTTTGGACAAAACAGGAAATCGTCGGTGCGCTCGGCGAGGAAAACGCGCAAATCTTCAACCGATTTTACGACGTCGAGGAAGTCGGAAACGCACCCGCCGCCAGCGATCCGCACGGCGAACTCGCGGGAAAAAATATTCTGATCCAGCGGCATCCTCTGGAGGACATCGCGAAGATTTACAAGAAGTCGCCGGACGATCTGGAGAAACTTCTCGCCGACGCGCGGCGCAAACTTTTCGACGTGCGCGCAAAACGTCCGCGCCCGCACCTCGACGACAAAATCATCACCGCCTGGAACGGCCTGATGATCTCCGCCTTCGCCCGCGCCGCGCAAGTGCTCGACGACCGCGCTTATCTCGACGCCGCCACGCGGGCCGCGAAGTTTTTACAAAACCATCTCACCCGCGACGGCGCGCTCCTCCGCAGCTACCGCCAAGGCCCTGGCGACGTGCGCGGATTCGCCGATGACTACGCGTTTCTCATTCAGGGTTTGCTCGATCTTTACGAAGCGTCCGCGGACATCGCGTGGCTGAAATGGGCCACCGAGTTGCAGTCAAAACAGGACGTGCTTTTCGCCGACAAGGAGCACGGCGGCTACTTCAGCGTCACAGACAAAGACCCGCACATTTTGCTGCGGATGAAAGAAGACTACGATGGCGCGGAGCCATCGCCGAACTCCATCGCCGCGCTAAATCTCCTGCGCCTCGCCGAGATGACCGACAACGAGTCGTGGAAAAAAGAGACGACGCGCACGATCACCGCGTTCGGCGAGCAAATTTCCAAACAACCAAGCGCGATGCCGCAGATGCTCTGCGCACTCGAGGCCTCGCTCGCGACGCCGAAGCAAATCGTCATCGCTGGCCAGCCCGGTGCGAACGACACGCGTGCGCTCTTGCGCGAAGTGCAGGCGCATTTTTTGCCGAACAAAATCGTGCTCTTCGCCGACGGCGGCGACGGCCAGAAATGGCTCGGCGAAAAACTCGACTTCATCAAAACCGCCAAAATGCTGGACGGAAAAGCGACGGCGTACGTGTGCGAGAATTTCGTCTGCCAGGCACCGACGAGCGACGTGAAAAAGCTGCGGGAACTGCTGGACGCGCGGTCATACCAGCGGTAATACCGCACCATGAGCACTGCCAAAGTCGCCATCTCCATCAGCAAGCGCACGCTGCGGGAACTCGACTCGCTCGTGAAAACACGCGTCTTTCGGACGCGCAGCCAGGCCATCCAAAAGGCCGTGGAAGAAAAACTTGGGCGACTGCAAAAATCGCGGCTGGCGCGCGAGTGCGCGAAGCTTTCCAAGGCTGAGGAGCAATCGCTCGCCGATCAAGGCCTGCGCGCCGACGCAAAAGAATGGCCCGCATACTGAGAGGCGAAATCCGCTGGGCCGATCTCGACCCGACACGCGGCTCGGAACAGGCGGGACGCCTTCCTGTCGTCGTGTTGAGCGATGACGTTTTCAACGAGCGCTCCGGCACGGTCATCGCCATGGCAATCACCAGTCAGGAGCCGCGGGTTGGCTTCCCGCTGGCGTTGGAAATCGTGGAGTCGCGGCTTCCGAAACGCTCGTGGGTGAAGATCAGCCAGGTCCGCACCCTGTCGGTGAAGCGCATCGGCGCAAAACTCGGTCGCGCGAGCGCGGAAGAACTCGCGCATTTGCTCGAAGGGTTGAACGAAATTCTGGGAGCATGAACGGCCTGTGATCGCGCTGCGCGAAGATTTGCCCAACGATTTCGTCCAGCGGGTCGAGAAGATTTTCTCGCCCGACGGACTGCTTGCGGGCGCGAAGAATTTCGAGTTCCGCCCGCAGCAGCAGCAGATGGCGGTCGCGGTCGCGCGCGCGCTTTCGGAGGAGCGGCATCTCGTCGTCGAAGCGGGCACCGGCGTCGGCAAATCGCTCGCGTATCTGGTGCCGGCAATCATCCACGCGAAGGAGCAAAAGAAAAAAGCGATCGTCTCGACCTACACGATCAACCTGCAGGAACAGCTCATCTACAAAGACATTCCGATCCTGCAAAAAGTGCTGCCGTTCGAGTTCGAGGCGGCGCTGTGGAAAGGGCGGCAGAATTATCTTTGTCCCAAACGGCTGGAGCGCGCGATGGCTCACACGACCGACCTTTTCACCGGACCGGAGCAGGAGGAACTGACGCGCATTTGGGAATGGAGCCACACGACGCGCGACGGGACGTTGAGCGATTTCGCGGTCGAGCCGGACTCGAACGTCTGGTCGCAAGTGTGCAGCGAGCAGCACATTTGCACGGCGAAAACGTGCGGCCAGGACACACGCTGCTTTTACCAACAGGCGCGCAAGCGGCTCGTGAGCGCGGACGTGGTCATCATGAACCACACGCTGTTTTTCATGAACCTCGCGCCGATGAAAAACGACGAGGAAACCAAGGGCTGCATCTTCACGAACGACTTCGTCATTTTCGACGAAGCACACACGATCGAGCAGGTCGCGTCACGCCACATCGGGCTCGGCGTTTCGCAGTACGGGCTGCGTTATGTTTTGGAAAAACGGCTCTACAACGCGAAGACGAAAAAGGGTTTGTTCACGCAACTGCGCAGCCCAGACGGCGTGCGACTGATCACGGAACTCGCGGGCGATTTCGAGAACTTTTTCGGGCAGATTGAGACTCGGTCGATTTTCAAAAAAGGCCGTGAATACCGCGTGCGGCAGCCGGATTTCGTCGAGGACACGGTGACGGCGAAGCTCGCGAAATTGCAGACGCTGATCGTCTCGCTCGTGAAAGGTCTCGACGACGAGGTGACCAAAGCCGAGATGCAGGACATGGGTCGGCGCGTGCACGAGGCGCGGCTGAACATCGCGGAGTTCTTGTCGCAGAGCGCGGAGGAGCACGTTTACTGGGTCGAGAAAACGGGCAAGACGCAGACTTCGATCACACTCAACGCCGCGCCGGTGGACATCGCGGCGTATTTGCGCGCGCGACTTTTTCGCGACGACACCTGCTGCGTGATGACGAGCGCGACGCTTTCCATCGGCACCGAGCAGCTCGATTATTTTCGCAATCGCGTCGGTGCCGAGGAAGCCGAGCCGCTGAAAGTCGGCAGCCCGTTTGACTACGAAAAGCAGATGAAAATTTTCGTCGCGCGCAAAATGCCCGACCCGCGTGACCCCGGCTACGACACGGCGCTCGCGGAAAAGATCGAGCACTTTGTCGAACTGACCAAAGGCCGCACGTTCGTCCTTTTCACGAGCTACAAAATGATGTCATCGCTCGCCTCCGCGATGCGCGAGCACCTCGACGAACTCGACTACAAACTGCTCGTCCAAGGCGAAGGAATGCCGCGGCACCGGATGTTGCAGGAGTTTAAAAAAGACGACCGGCACGTGCTGTTCGGCACGGAGAGTTTTTGGAGCGGCGTCGATGTGCCGGGTGAGGCGCTCAGCAGTGTGATCATCACGCGGCTGCCGTTCGCGGTGCCCGATCATCCGCTGATCGAGGCGCGGCTCGAGGCGATCGAGGCGCGCGGCGGCGATCCGTTTTCGGAATACTCGCTGCCCGAGGCGATTTTGAAATTTCGGCAAGGCGTCGGACGCCTGATTCGCACCGCGCAGGACAAGGGGATCGTCGCGATTCTGGACCCGCGCGTGTTGAGCAAAAGTTACGGCTCGGCGTTTCTGAAAGCGCTGCCGAAGTGTCCGGTGGAGATCGTGTGATTCTGTAGCGATGAAGCTCTCAGCACTTACGTCCGTGGCGCGACATCGGGCTCGGTGAACGGCGTCGGTGGCAGCTCGTTTGAATGAGCCGCTGTCTCGCCGCTTTCCAAAATTTGCCCTGCGTGATAGTCCTGCTGCCCGTCGGAGCGAAGAGCCGGTCGAAAGCTAATTTTCGGCCCATCCAGCGCGCCGGCTTTTCGCCATGCCTGACCAGACCAGCCACACTTTATCGCGCGCAAAAACGCCGCGGACGATTCGGAAAATTCTCGTCGCGAATCGATCTGAAATCGCCATCCGCGTCATGCGCGCGGCGAACGAACTCGGGATTCGCACGGTTGCCGTTTTTGCGAACGAAGACCGATTTTGCCCGCACCGCTTCAAGGCCGACGAAGCGTACGAACTGAACAAAGAAAAGGGGCCGCTCGGCGCGTATCTCGACATCGAGGGCATCGTCGCCATCGCGAAGGAAAAAGGCTGCGACGCGATTCATCCCGGCTACGGATTTCTCTCGGAAAATCCTGAGTTTGCCCGGGCCTGTGAACGCGAGGGAATTCTCTTCATTGGCCCGAGTCCGCGCGTGCTCGAAATGATGGGCGACAAGACAGCGGCGCGGAAGGTTTCCGAGAAACTCAAAATCCCGACGCTGGCCGGGACGAAGGACGCGATTGAGAAAAAAAAGGACGCGCTGGCGGCGGCGAAAACGGTTGGCTTTCCGCTCATCATCAAAGCAGCGTTCGGCGGCGGCGGGCGCGGAATGCGCGTGGTGCGCAAGGCGGAGGAACTCGAAGCGTTGCTCGAAGAAGCGCAGAGCGAGGCGCAGCGGGCGTTTGGAAACGGCGCGGTATTTTTGGAAAAATTCGTCGGGCGCGCGAAGCACATCGAAGTGCAGATCCTCGGCGACAAGCTCGGCAACGTGCTGCACCTGCACGAGCGCGATTGTTCCGTGCAACGACGGCATCAGAAAGTGATCGAGCAGGCGCCGAGTTACGGCATCGATCAGAAGGTCATCGACGGTCTGTGCGACGCCGCTTTGAAAATCGCGCGCGAGGTCGGCTATACTCACGCGGGCACGGTCGAGTTTCTCGTCGATGCCGATAGTGGCGAGTGGTTTTTCATCGAGATGAACCCGCGCATTCAAGTCGAGCACACGGTCACCGAAGTGATCACGAACATCGACATCGTGCGCTGCCAGATTCTCATCGCGCAAGGCCACGCGCTGCACGGGCCGGAGATGGATTTGCCGCCGCAGGATCAGATTGCAAAGACGGGTTTTGCGATCCAGTGCCGCATCACGACCGAAGACCCGGAGAACAATTTCACGCCGGACTTTGGGCGCATCCTGACTTACCGCAGCGCGGGCGGATTTGGCATTCGACTCGACGGCGCGCTCGGCACGACCAACGCCGTCATCACGCCCTACTACGACTCGATGCTGGTGAAGATTACGGCGCATGGACGGAATTTTTCGACGGTGCTTCAGCGCATGGATCGGGCGCTGCGGGAGTTCCGCATTCGTGGCGTGAAGACGAACATTCCGTTCCTGCTCAACGTCATCAATCACGAGACCTTTTGCAGCGGCAAAGCCACGACGCGTTTCATCGACAACACCCCGGAACTTTTCAAGTTCGAGCGGAGAAAAGATCGCGCGACCAAGCTGCTCGCGTACGTCGCGGACATCACCGTCAACGGCAACCCGAACGTCAAAGGCTACAAGCCGTCAAAGCCGCTGTTGCCGCCGCCCATGCCGTCTTGGGATCGGAAATCGAACCCGCCCGCCGGCACGAAACAACTG
>JANXWU010000005.1 GCA_025350985.1 Spartobacteria bacterium
GTGCAGGTCTTCGACAAGCTCGACTCGTCGCGCGCGGGCTGGGAGGAAGCGGCGTCGGCGCTCGTCGCGCAGCACGCGGACGCGCGCGGACTGCGGTTCGCCGGCGAGGCGCTGGAATTGTTCACGCAGTTCACCGGCGGCGACACCCGTGCGCTCCAGAACGAACTCGAAAAGCTCGACCTTTACCTCGGCCCGCAACGCCGCACGATCACCGAGGCCGACGTGCGCCTGCTCGTGCCGGTGTCGCGCGCGGGCGTGATTTTCGAACTTGGCAACGCGCTCGCGCAACGCAACCTGCCGCGTTGCCTCGCGCTGCTCGACCAGCTTTTGCAACAGGGTGAAGGCGCCATCGGCATCCTGCTCGTCGCCATCGTGCCCACGGTGCGGAATCTGTTGCTCGTGAAGGACCTCATGCAGCGCTACAAACTTCAGCGCCCGCAGCAGCCGTTCTTCTTCGGCAAGTCGCTGGAGAAATTACCCGCCGGCGCGACCGATCATCTGCCGCGCAAAAAGGACGGCACGGTGAACACCTACGCGCTCGGCATCGCCGCGAGCCACGCGCACCGGTTCACGACCGCGGAGTTGCGGCGCTTGATGGAAGCGTCTCTGGAGGCGAACGTGCGCGTGGTCACTTCTCAACTCGACGAGCGGGTGGTGCTGGGGGAGTTGCTGGCGCGGCTGGCGAAGTAACGGGGTCGCGCACCAAGACTTAGCCCGGAATGGCCAAGCATCCGCTCATCCGGCGGCAAGCGAATCGTAGGCATGCTACTTATCATCGCTATTCTTCTATTGCTCTTCTGGGGCGGCGGGTTCGCCTTCCATGTCGCTGGCGGATTAATCCATCTGTTGCTGGTGATCGCCCTCGTCGTTTTCATTCTCCACTTTCTGCGCGGCGGAAAAGGAGTTTGAGGCCAGTCCGGCATCGGCATTTTATTTAACCAAAGCGACGGTCGCTGACCGGCGCTCCAAGCAAGAACCCATGGGCGACAAATCACCGAAAGAAGCACACAAAAAGGAGCTCCAGAAGCACGCCAAACACGATGCGGACGTGCATGAAAAGCTGGCGAACGCGGAAGCCCAGCATCATCCGACGTCCGGTCACACGGCGACGCCCGAGCATCCGACGTCTTCGGACGTGCCGGACGAGCACAAGCACGAGTAGATCGGTGACGGTCGCAGGCCGGGGTTAGAGCTTTTGGTAAAACCGCAGCGCCTCGATATCGCTGCCAAGTTCGCGCAGCGGATACACGCCCTTCGCACCGCCCGCGCCGGGATCGCGAATGAGATAGTCGGAGCCGTCTTTCCCGACGATGACGACGAAGTGCGTGGTGCCACTCGACAAGCGTACGCGCACGATCACCGGATTGCCGCGCGCGAGGTTCGAGTCGATGAGCCAGTAGCTCGGCAGGTTTTCATAAACGTGGCGCACGCGCTTCGGTGCGAGGTCAGCGGCGCGCTCCCAATAAATCCAGCCCTCGTCCGTGTAGCCGCCGGTGCCGGTTAGATATTCATTGAGCCGCTGCGGGTCGGTGTCGATTCCGTAAAAATTCAGCACCATCGCCGTGGACGCGACCGCACAGCCTTCCGCGCCCAGCGTGCCGTCGGTCCAGCCCAGCAGGTCGTTGCGCCAGGCTTCGTCGCCTTGGCGGAACTGAGGGACGCGGAGTTCGACGCGGTGGAAAAAGTAACGTCCGCCGCGCGGCGGGAGCTTCCGTTTGGTCGTCCAGTCGAGACCGATGGTCATGCCCGCAAGCGCGATCACGACAACCACGAGCAGCGCGAAGATGAGGACAAGGCGGCGTGTCGTAGTCATTCAGAACACAGTGAGGAATTCGGGATCCCGTTCACGAAGGTTGAGAGGAACCGCGAAGAGCGCGGGGGAATTCTTTCACCCATTTGCGTCCGTTCAGAATGACAGCTTTCCGAAGGGGGCGATTCAAAACTTGAAGATGATTTTCCCTGCCCGGCTGCCTTGCTGGGCATGCTCAATCGCCGCCCGCGCCTCGCCGAGGGCGTAACTTTTTTCAATCTTCGTGCGGAGCACGCCGCTGCGCGCGAGCGGGAACAAGCAGTCGAACATCGTGGTTTTTTCCGGCGGATTGGCGCGCTGCATCCATTGCGTGATCCAAAATCCGCGAAAGGTCAGGTCCTTGAAAACGAGCAGACCGGCCGGCATCCGCACGGGCTGGCGCGCCATCGCCCCGTAAGTCACGAGCGTGCCGCCGTGCGCGAGCGCGTTGGAGACCCGCAACGCGCTTTCTCCGCCCACGCAGTTGAGTCCGAGAAAAATGCTGGTGCCGCCGGTCGCTTCCGCGATTTTTTTTTGATCCACCGACTCGTCATCGACGAGCACCACGTCTCCGCCTTCCGCGCGCAGGTCGGCGATCAGCTCCGCGCGCCGGACGAGATTCACCGTGCGGATTCCGAGCACGCGCGCGAGTTGGATGACGGCGACGCCGACGGCGGAGTTGGCGGCATTTTGGATCACCCAATCGCCAGGTCGCAGCGCGAGAAAATCGTGCAGCATCCGCCACGCGGTCGGGGGATTGACGCGCAACATCGACGCTTGATCGAACGGAATGTCGGCGGGAATCGGGATGAGTTCATCGGCGGAAACGACGCACGCCTCGCGCCACGAACCTGCCGTCCACGGCAAGAGGACATGCGCGCCCACGCGCAGATTTTTGGCATTCGCGCCGACCGCCACGACGACGCCAACGCCCTCAACTCCTGCAACGGCGGGCATCGGCGGGCGGACGGGATATTTTCCCTCGATGACATTTAGATCGACGGGATTGATCGGCGCGGCCTGAATTTCCACCAACGCCTCACCCATCCCTGGCGAGGAAATTTCCTGCTCCTCGACGTGCAAAACCTCCGACGGATCGCCGTGTTCATGGTAAACAATCGCGCTTACTTTTTTCATCCCGGCGTCTAATTTCCCCTGGTGGCACACCGTAGCTCACGCGTCGTTCACAGCAACCTTGAATCCGGCGCGCGCCTCGCGTTTATCGGCATCATGGCGAACGTCGTGCTGGCGGCGGTGAAAATTTTCGCGGGCATCTTTGGGCACGCGTACGTGCTGATCGCGGATGGCGTGGAATCGACGCTCGACATCCTCGGTTCGCTCATCATTTGGAGCGGATTGAAGCTAGCGGCGAAGCCGCCCGACGACTCGCACCCGTACGGTCACGGCAAGGCGGAACCGCTCGCCGCGATCATCGTCGCGCTCGCGGTGATGGGTGCGGCGGTGGGGCTCGCGTTCGAGAGCGTGCGCGAAATTTTGACGCCACATCACGCGCCGCGACCGTTCACGCTCGCCGTGCTGATTGTCGTGATCGTAGTGAAGGAGGGGCTTTTTCGCGTCGTGCATCACGTCGGCAAGAAGTCGGGCAGCACTGCGATCCAAGCCGACGCGTGGCATCATCGCAGCGACGCGTTCACCTCCGGCGCGGCGTTTCTCGGGATCTCAGTCGCGCTGCTCGGGCCGAAAGTTTTCCCGACGATGCACGTCCGCTGGGAATGCGCGGATGACTGGGCGGCGCTGTTTGCGTGCGGGATCATTGGTTGGAACGGCTTTCGCTTTTTCCAGCCCGCCGTGCTCGACGTGATGGACGCCGCGCCGTCGAAGGAATTTGAAAACGAGGTGCGTAAAACCGCCGCGTCCGTGCCGGGCGTGCAGCGGGTCGAGCAGTGCCGCATCCGCAAAATGGGAATCGAGTTTTTCGTCGATCTGCACATCGAGGTCGATGGCGGCATTCCCGTGCGCGACGGCCATCACATCGCGCATCGGGTGAAGGATGCGGTGTGCGACGCGAATCCGTCGGTCGCCGATGTGCTCGTTCACGTCGAGCCGCGAGACGAATCGTAGCGGAATTTTTTAACGCAGAGGCGCAGACAGAGGGAGGTGCGCGCTTCGCGCGAGGTCACGGCACGCCAAGATTCGCCGAGCGATAAAGCGCGGCGTAAACCCCGCCGCGCGCGAGCAATTCCGCGCCGCTGCCCACTTCCGCGATGCCACCGTCTTTGAGCACGACGATTTTGTCCACGCCGTGAATCGTCGCGATCCGATGCGTGACGATCAGCGTCGTGCGTCCGCGCATCAACTCGCCCATCGTGCTCATGATCGCCGCTTCGGTCGTCGGATCGAGCGCGCTCGTTGGCTCGTCGAGCAGGAGCAGCGGCGCGTTTTTTAGGAACGCCCGCGCGATGCCGATGCGCTGCCGCTGGCCGACGCTCAAGTGTCCGCCGCGCTCGCCGACCTGCGCGCCGTAACCGCCTTCCATCGCAACGATGAACTCGTGCGCCTGCGCGCGTTTCGCGGCCTCGACGATCTCGGTCTCGGTCGCGTCGGGTCGGCCGTAGGCGATGTTTTCGCGGATCGTCGTGGAAAAAAGCAGCGTGTCCTGAAGGACGATGCTGATTTGGTTGCGTAGCGATTTTTTCGTCAGCCCGCGCACGTCCGCGCCGTCGAGCAAGACCCGTCCGGCAACCGGATCGTAAAAGCGCGGAACGAGCGAGAGCAGCGTCGATTTTCCCGCGCCGGTGCCGCCGACAAACGCGACCGTTTCACCCGGCCGCACCGACAGGTTCACGTCCTTCAAAATGAGCCGCGCCGGGTCGTAGCCGAAGTCCGCTTTTTCAAAAACAATCTCGCCGAGCGTGGACGTGATCTCGCGCGCGTCCGCGGCGTCGGTCACGTCGTCCTGATGATCGAGCACCTCGAAGCACCGCTTCGCGCCGGCGGTCGCGCCTTCGAGCGCCCACGCGGTGTAGGTGAGTTGTTCGAGTGGCTGGTAAAGCAGCGTGAGATACGAGGCGAAGACGAGCAGCGAGCCGAGGGTAAGCGAGTGATCGAGCACATGCAGCGAGCCGAGGCAGTAAAGCGCGGCGGTCGAAATCGCCATGAGCGCGCCGATGACGAAGTTGCTGCTGAGCGAGGTGGCGTTGAAGCGCAGATTCGCTTCGAGACTGCGCTCGGCCTGACGGCGAAACTGCTCGATCTCAAACTCTTCGCGCCCGAATGCACGCACCACGCGCACGGCACTCAATCCTTCCTGGACCGCGGTCAGCACGTCGCTGTCGCGCTCGGAAATCGCGGTGCATTCGTCGCGGATGCGCTTCGAATAAACCCGCAGCGCGACGAGGATGAACGGCACGACCGCGAGCGCGAGCAGAGTGAGTTTCCAATCCATCTGAGCCATGACGGCGAGGGTGAGGAGCAGCGTGATGCCCGAGTTGAAAATGGTCACGAGTCCCTTGCTGTAAATGGTCTGGATCGACTGCGAATCGTACGCGACGCGAAAGCTCGAATCGCTGCTGCGCCGCGCGTCGTGAAACTTCAGCGGCAGCGCCTGCAGCCATGCGTAGAGCTCGGTGCGGACTTTCAAAAGTGTCTGCAAGCCGATGCGAATGAACAGGACATTGGTAATCCACGCCGCGCCGCCCGCGAGGAGATGAATGAGCACGATGAGCGCGCAGAGAATCACAATCGCCGCTGCCGACGAGCCGCCGACGCTGGAAAAATCGAGCCCGAAAAACACGTACGACTGCGCCTTTTCCGACGGACTCAAAATGCCATCGACGATCACTTTGAACGGCCACGGCTTGAGGAGATTCAGGCCGATGCCAAGCAGGCTGAGGAGCGCGGCAAAAATCGACTGCCCGAGGAAAGGCCTGAAGTAAGCGAGCGCGCGCCGATAGACCGACATCGCCGAACCGATTACCGGAAAGTGCCGCGTTTGCAACTTGGAACACGGGAGGGCGAGACTCTGTCGAGCCAATGGACTTCACGCGGCTGTTGCGCGCGCATTGGGAAACATGGGCTCGACAGAGTCCCGCCCTCCCATCGCGGTCGTTGCGTCGCTGCACTTTTGCTCTAGCATTCGCGCCAATGGACGAGCGGTTTCATCGTTTCCGACAAAAAATCACCGGCCTCGCGCAACAGTGGCGAGCGCCGCTGATCGCGCTGCGCAACCGGCTGCTGGCGGGCATCGCGGTGTCGATTCCGCTCGTCGTCACGATTTGGGTTTTGAACGTCGCCTACAATTTCATCAGCGGCATCAGCGAGCCGTATTTGAAAATCTTCGGCATCAACTATCCGGGCATTCCCTTTCTGGTCACGCTCGCGCTCTTGCTCGTGGTCGGAACAATGGCGACGCACGTCATCGGGCGGCGCGTGCTGGGTTTCGCCGAACGGATGCTGATGCGCGTGCCGGTGGTGGCGACAATTTACGCCGGCGTGAAGCACATTGCGGACTCGCTCAAGGGCTTCAACAACACCGCCAATTTCAAGCGCGTGGTTTACATCGAATACCCGTCGGAAGGCTGCAAA
>JANXWU010000100.1 GCA_025350985.1 Spartobacteria bacterium
GTGATCGCGTCGCTCGCAAAATACAAAATCCCGTACGCCGACGACGAAGAAACGGCGTCACTCGTGACCAAGCTCGCGCAGTTCTACGCCGACCGCACGCTGACGAAATCGCCGATCACCCCCGCCGACCAGGCCGAGGCGTATTTCCTTCTCGTGAGCAATCGCCTAAGCAAAACGACCGGCCAGGTGATCACCGTGGACGGCGGATTGTTCGAGGCGTTTCTGCGGTAGCGCTTCTCGCGGAATTCCAATTACTACACGAGGACTTCGACAGCGATCCCGGTGAAGCGCCTCAGCGTTTGATGGTTCGTTAAAAACCGTTCACAACCCGTCTCAATCGCCGCTGCGAGATGAATTGCGTCCGGCGTCCGAAGGAACGTGTGAGTTGCGCGAATCGGTGCCGCTGCTTGCAAGATCGCTCGCGTGACGGGCGTCATTTCATCCAGCAAATTTGCGAAGAAATCCTCGAAGTCTTCAACCAGCGCTGCGTTCTTCTCGCGCAGCGGTTTCACGAGACATTCGAGATAAACCAGCTCGCAAGTAACAAGCTGCAATTCGTCAGCGCCGATTCGCTTTTCAACTGCCTCCGCTAGCTCAGGCGTCCCTTCGACGAGGTAAATGATCGGCGCTGAATCGAGATAAAGCCGCATCGTTTAGGTCCACGACGCGCGCTCAGTTGCCAGACTCCGATCAACATCTTCCTTCTGCGCAGCCACATGTCCGCGGTTTCGCTGCCGCGTGCGAATACGCTCCAGCACATCGGCGCGCGTCCTGCGCATTCCCGTTCGCGCAATGGGCTGAACCGTCACGCGCACATGGCCAACAGCGACAGGCACCGCTTCATCGAGAATGATCGAGCGGCCCTCACGCAATTCGCCGGTGCGGGTGTAGGTTTGTTCCATCTCATCCAAGCGTGCCACAGCGCTACCGTGTCGGCAACCTCTTCGATCCATTGTCACAGTGCTGAGTCGGTAAACTCGCACAAAATTCTACGGCGACCACATCTTCGTAGCCGTCGGGATGCAGGCTGGGGAAGGTGCATGCGCGGAAGCCCGAAGGGCTGCCCAGAAATTAGCCGGTGGCGTCAGCCACCGGATTGCAGATAGAAATGCGATGCGCCCCGGCAGGGGCGCCGGAACCTCGCACGCCATGCCATCCACCCATCTCTCGCTCCACTATCACGTCGTCTTTAGCACCAAAGACCGCGCGCCGATCATCACTGCCGCGTGGCGCGAACGGCTGCACGCCTATCTCGGTGGCGTCGTGCGAAATGTCGAAGGCGTGCCGGAAATCATCGGCGGCGTGGCCGACCATGTGCATCTGCTCCTCGGCCTGCGGGCCACGGCCTGCCTCGCGGATGTGATGCGCGACGTGAAAGCGGTTTCGTCGCGTTGGGTGCATGAGGAAATCGGCGAGCGCACGTTTGCGTGGCAGGAAGGTTACGGCGCGTTCACCGTGAGCGCATCGCAGCGCGAGACGGTGCGCGAATACATCGCGCGGCAGGAGGAGCATCATCGGAAGCGGACCTTTCAGGAGGAATACATCGAACTCCTGAAACGCAGCGGCGTGGAATACGACGAACGGTATTTGTGGTGAGCACGGTTCCGCCGCCCCTGCCGGGGCGGATTCCGTTTTGCGTGCTATTCCGGTGGCTCACGCCACCGGCTAATTTCCAACGGCCCTCCGGGCCATCAGCGCGCGGGTGATTCGGCCCACCGTGCGCGCCGCCCGCGAGCGCACCAAGGCGCATTCCCAAACTCGCAACACCCTCCAGCCCAACGCCCGCAAACTGCGCGTCACCGCGCGATCGCGCTGCGCGTTCCGTGCGAGCTTCGCCGCCCACCATTCGGCGCGGTTCACCGGCTGGGTCGCATGGCGTGGGCAGCCGTGCCAGAAACAGCCGTCCACAAACACGGCGAGCTTTTCCGCGCGGAAGACGAAATCGGGTTTGCCGAAGACCTTTGCGTTCCGTCGCCAGCCGGAGATGCCGTGCTCGCGCATGAGCGCGATGAGGCGGAGTTCCGTCGCGCGGTTTCCGCGCGAGCGGATGAGAGCCATCACCGCGCTGCGCTGCGCTCGCGTGAAGACATCAGCCATCCGCGCGTTCGCCGTAGTGCGCGGCGATTTCGACACGGCGTTCGTTTTCGCCGGCATAGGTGACGCCGAGCCTGTCATAGATGCCCGCCCACGCGGCATCGCAGGGATACATTTCCTCATCAAGCAGTTCCCCTGCGTCGTTACGCCGCCATGCCTCAGCAGCGAAGCGCTTTAACACGCGAGGCCAGCCGCTCTCCGAGTCTTCGTAGCCGTCGGGATGCAGGC
>JANXWU010000207.1 GCA_025350985.1 Spartobacteria bacterium
CGCTCACGGTGATGGCGGTCGGCATCGCACCCGATGCGACCGGGGGCGCGGAGCGAAACTCGATCGTGCGCGGGCCGTTCGTGATCACGCCGAGCACGCCGACGGTGGCGGCGCCCGGCGATCAATTTGAAGTCGGAGTGACGGTCGCGAACAACGTCGAAGGGTCTGGCGAAAAAGCCGCCGTGACGCTGGAGGCCGAGCCCTCGGCGCATCTGGAAATCGTGAAGTCGCCCAACCAGCCGCTCGTCATCCCGGAGGGGCGCGAAATCACGGCGACGTTCACGGTGCGCGCGAAGGAAAATCTCGGCTCCGCGAGCCTCACCTTCCACGCCGCTGCCAACGGCCAGTCCACCACCCGCCGGACGACTCTGAGCGTGCGTCCGCCGGTTCCATTCATGACGCAGGTTCGCAGCGGCAACTTCACGAAGGAAGTCGTTGAACTGCCCATCGACCGCGCGATGCACGCGCAATTTCGGCAACTCCAAACCACCGTCTCCGCCCTCCCACTCGGCCTCGCGCGTGGCTTGGATTTTTACCTGAAAACCTTCCCGCATGGTTGCACGGAGCAAATCAGCAGCGCGGCGTTTTCGCGGCTGCTGCTCGCTGACGAAGCGGACTTCGCGCTCCCTCGCGCCGAGGTGAATGAGCAACTCGAAAAAACTTTCGCCACGCTGCGCCGCCGTCAAAACGACAAAGGCGCATTCGGTTATTGGGCGCCGGAGAGCGGCGACAAAATCAACTTCGTCACGGTTTACGCGACGCATTTCCTCAGCGAAGCGAAAGCCGCCGGTTTCCCGCCGCCCGCCGACATGTTCAAAGGCGCGCTCAAGAATTTGCAAGGCATGGTCGTCCGCGAGCCCGGCGATTTGAACGACGCTCGCACGCTCGCTTATGCCATCTACGTCCTCACGCGCGAGGGCGTGATCACGACGAACTACATCCTGAACCTGCGCGATTATCTCGACAAAAAGCACGCGAAGAAATGGCAGGGCGATGTCACCGGCGTCTATCTCGCGGGCGCCTGGTCGTTGCTGAAAAAAGAGGACGAAGCGCGGCGGCTGATCGCGCAGTATCAGCTCGGCGTCCACGACAGAAGCGCGTGTTCCGATTTCTACCAACCACTCGGCGCGGACTCGCAATTCTTCGCCATCGTCGCGCGGCATTTTCCCGATTTGCTCAAGCGCCTGACGGCCGATGATTTTCAGAAAATCGCGCGCCCGATTGGCGACGGCGACTTCAACACGCTCTCCGCCGCCTACGCCGTCTGGGCGCTGAAAAGCTACTCGCAACAACTCGCCCTAAATGCACCGGAGTTAAACATCGGCGAACTTACGCGCACGAAGCAGGAAGCGACTCTGAACACGAACGGCAAGCTCGTGAAGCACGCGACATTTTCCGCCGATGCCAGCGCGCTTCGATTTCACGCGAAGAATTCTCCGAAGGGTCTCGGCGCGTTTTATCAGATCGTCGAAGCGGGTTTTGACCGCCGGGTTCCGACGACCGCGATCAAGGATGGCATCGAAATTATTCGCGAGTTTGTGAACAAACGCGGCGAGGTCACGCAGACCGCGCGGCTCGGCGAGCCGATCACCGTCCGGTTGAAAATCCGCAGCCTCGACACGCGCTCGTTCACCAACGTCGCGATCATCGACCTGCTGCCCGGCGGGTTTGAAATCGTCGGGAGCTCGCTGAGTCCTGGCACCGGCAGCCACGGATTCGACTACGTCGATGTGCGCGAAGACCGCGCGGTTTTCTTCGGCGGCATCACGCGGAGGACGCGTGAGATTCGCTACGAAATCAAGCCGACCAACCGCGGTCAGTTCGTCGTCCCGCCGCCGTTCGCGGAATCGATGTACGAGCGCGGCATCAAGGCGCGCGGGCTCCCGGAAAAAATCACGGTGACCGATTCGGAATGAAAAAGACGCGCCGATTTTTAATGGTCGTCGCGGGCGTGGTGTTCGCCGCAGCCGGGGGCTGGTTTTGTCTGCCCAAACCACCGCTGCTCGACGGCGTCAGCTACTCGCGGCGCGTGTTTGATCGCGACGGCGGGTTGCTATGTCTGACCTTGAGCGAGGATGAAAAATATCGCGTCTTCACTCCGCTCGATCACATCTCTCCCGACCTCATTCGCGCAACGCTGACGCAGGAGGATCGCTATTTTCAAAAACATGCGGGCGTGAATCCCGGCTCCGTCGCACGGGCGGCTTGGCATTTTTGTCTCGGCCATCGCGGACGCGGCGGAGCTTCGACAATCACGATGCAGCTCGCCCGGCTGCGTTTTCACGTCCACTCGCGGACGATGCGCGGGAAGTGCGCGCAGATGTGGCGCGCGCTGGAACTCGAACGGCACTACTCGAAAGCGCAGCTTCTGGAGGCCTACTTGAACCTCGTGCCGTACGGTCGAAACATCGAAGGCATCGGAGCCGCCAGCGAAATTTATTTCGGCAAGGAGCCCGCGAAATTAACCGTGCATGAAGCAGTGGCGCTCAGCGTGATTCCGCAAAGTCCGTCCCGCCGCGCCTTGCGAACGGAGGCTCAGAACACCGCACTGGAACCGGCTCGCAACCGGCTCTACGAGCACATGGCCGGCGATTTGCACCCGTTTGGAAAAGCCTTCACCGCGCAGGCACACGCGCACCGCCAAATGCTCGCGCCCCATTTTAGCAGCGAGATTTTGCGGGCACAGAGCGCGCAGGAAATTCACACCACGATTGATCCCGCCTGGCAGCGCCTGGTCGAACGCCGGGTCGCTGATTACATCGAGGTCAATCGCCCGCGCGGCATTCGCAACGCGGCGGCGATGCTCGTCGATTTTCGCACGATGGAAGTGCTCGCACAAATCGGCTCGGCGGACTTTTCCAACGAAGCAATCTGCGGACAAATTGACGGAACGCGCAGCCCGCGCTCGCCAGGTTCCACGCTGAAGCCGTTCGTGTACGCGCTCGCGATGGACCAGGGCCTCATCCATCCGCTGACGATGCTCACCGATGCGCCGCGAAGCTTCGGCGCGTTCAATCCCGAGAACTTCGACCGCGAATTTACCGGGCCGATCAAAGCATGCGACGCGCTCGCCCGCAGCCGCAACATTCCCGCGGTCGCGCTCGCCGCGGGGTTGTCCGAGCCGACGTTGTTTGGGTTTTTGGAAAGGGCAAAAGTGCGGTTTGCGCACGACGAAAACTTCTACGGCCTCGCGCTTCCGCTCGGCGGCGCAGAGGTCACGATGGAGGATCTCGTGCGGCTCTACAGCACGCTCGCAAACGGCGGACGGATGCGAAACCTGCGGCGGAGTTTGCAGGAAAATGGCGACGCGAGAACCGCGGCGCAACCGAACGACGGCGTGCGATTGCTGAGTCCGGAGTCGGCATTTCTGACGCTTGAAATGCTCGGCAAATCCCCGCGCCCCGGCGCGAGCGAGACGAGGGGCGAGGACGCCGTTTTTTGGAAAACGGGAACCTCGCACGGCTTCCACGATGCGTGGTCGATCGCGGTGTTTGATCGCTTCGTTTTCGCCGTGTGGATCGGCAACGCCGACGGGAAAAGTAATCCTGCCTTCGTCGGCCGCACCGCCGCCGCGCCGCTGTTGTTTCAAATCATCGACACGATGCGGTCGGGCGGCGACGCAGCATCGCCACCGCACGATCCTCCTGCTGGCGCGAATCTTCGCCGCGTGGAATTTTGTGCCATCTCCGGGCAACTCCCGACGGCGGTGTGCGCGCATCGCGTGACCGGATGGTTCATCCCCGGCATCTCGCCGATTGGCGAGTGCGAGGTTCATGGGGAAGTTTTGGTGGATGCGGAAACGGGGCTGCGCCTCCACACGGATGATGGCAGTCGCAAAGTGCGCCGGGAGCTTTACGAATTTTGGCCGTCGAATCTGCTCGCACTTTTTGAAAAAGCCGGACTGCCGCGCCGTCTGCCGCCGCCATTTTTGCCGGAAGGCGCGTCCGTGGAATCCATTTCGCGCAGTGGCAAGGCGCCCCGCGTCACCTCTCCAAAAAGCGGTCTGGTTTACCAACTCCGAAACGGCGATGCAACCAACCGAAGTCTCGCCCTGCGAGCCGACGCGGAGCCGGACGTGGCGAAGATTTATTGGTTCGCCGACCGTGCTTTTCTTGGCGTCACGGGACGCGGTGAGTCGCTGCCATGGCAGCCGGCGATTGGCACCTACACGATCATCGCCCTCGACGATCACGGGCGCTCCGATGCGTGTCCCGTCACATTGCGCGCCGCGGAAACCGACTGAGCGGCGTACGGTACTTTTGTTTTGTCTCGCGGCACGAAATCGTCACAATGGGAGGCCTTCAACCCCGCGACCCAATGGAAATCATCGGCAGCGTCAGCATGGTTCTCAGTCAGAAAAGCAGCTCCATCTGGTCGATTGCGCCCGAAGCGACGGTGTTTGATGCGATCCAGTTGATGGCCGGCAAAAACGTCGGTGCTCTGCCGGTGATGGACCGCGGCAAATTGATCGGGATGGTTTCCGAACGGGACTACACGCGCAAGGTCATCCTCAAAGGCAAGTCGTCGAAGGAGACGCCGGTCCGGGAGATCATGGTGGACGAACTCGTCACGGCGTCGGCGGAAGATTCCATCGAATACTGCATGCGGCTGATGACGGAAAAACGCATCCGCCATCTTCCGATCGTCGATGGCGGAGGGATGATCGGCGTCCTTTCGATCGGCGATGTGGTGAAATGGATCATGTCGGCACAGGCCTCGGCGATCCATCATCTCGAGCAATACATCACCGGCGAATATCCGGCCTAACGCTGAAGTCCGGGCAAAAATGCATCGTCTGGGACTCGAACCCAGAACCTAATGATTAAGAGTCATTTGCTCTACCAATTGAGCTAACGATGCGGAATCCGTTCACCGGTCTGCCCGGCGAGAGCGGAGAAATTAACGCGTCGAAAACATCGTGCAAGCGTTTTGATCGGAAGGCGCGCGCGCCTTGATTTTCGTGGCTTTTAATCGAGCCGATTCAAGAGCAGCGCCCATTTTTCGAGGGCCTGCGCGCGTTCACCGACCGCGTCCGCAGCGCGCGAGACTTTGAACTTTTCGCCCGTCTGCCAGCGCTCCATCCAGTCGGCGAGTTCGCGCGCTTGTCCCGGCGCAAAGACGCCCGCGTGCGGCCAGGTGCGCAATTCGCGCGCGATCGCGCCTTCGAGTGAACCGACCCAGATGAGCGGTCGCGGCAGGTCACGGAGCAGCGCGAGTTTGCTCGGCCACAGCAAGCCGCGCGTCTCGGGTTTTTGCGTCGCAACGACTGCGTGGCAGGCGAGGAGAGAGGCACGCAGTTCATTTTCACTGGCGTAATCTTTCCACTCGCAGCGCGTCAGGTTTAACTCGCGAGCGCGTGCCTGCGCGAAGGGCCTCGCAGTACCGCCGCCTTGAAAAATCAAGCGCCACGGCGAGCCGCGCTTTTCCAGCAGCGCTTGCGCTTCGAGCAGCGTCGTCCACTCGTGTGCGCGTCCAAGATTGCCGCTGTAAATCCACGCCGGGATGGCGGAGGACGGATGGTGGATGGTGGAAAGATCAGCCTCTGCCGCTGCGGGCGCGGGCAGCCACGGCGCGATCACTTCCGCTTTCACGCCGTATTGTTGCAAATGAAGCGCCATGTCCTCATCGAGCGCGACGACACGATCGGTGCGACGATACGCCCAGCCCATTAGCGACTCAAGGCACCGTGCGAGGATCCCAGGACGCATCTCGCCGAGCGCGAGTGCTAGTTCAGGATACAAATCCATCGACCAATGCACGGATTTGGCGCGATGCCATTTCGCGACGAGCGCGGCGGCGACGAGCAGGCACGGTGGCGAGGTGCCAGAGATGACGACGTGTGGACGGCGCGCGCGCAGGCCGCGAAAAAAAATCGACGTGAGAGCGCGCGTTTCGCGCACCATGCGCTTGCGGCTTTTGTCAGCGCGGTAATTTTGACCCGAGGCAATGGATTCGACCTCGTGGCCCAGCGCAGAAAGATGGTCGCCGAGTTCGCGGAACAAAAGTCCCGTCGGCGCAGGATCGGGCGGAAAGTATTGGTTGAGAAAAAGGAAGCGCACCGATGTTTTGTAGCGGCGGTCTGTGACCGTCGCAAACTTCCAGAAGTTAAGCGGATGCGGTCGCGGAATTCGCCCGGCGAACGAAAAAGTTTCCAAGCACCAGCACGTCCATTTTCGTGCGAAGAAAGCAATCCAGCGCCTCCTCGGGGCGGCAGACGACCGGTTCGTTTTCGTTGAAGGAAGTGTTGAGCACCATCGGCACGCCAGTTTGTTTTTGAAAAGCCAGGATGAGCTTGTGATAGCGCGTGTTGTCCTCGCGCGAGACCGTTTGCAAACGGCCTGAGCCATCGACATGCGTCACGGCGGGAATGAGCGCGCGCTTCGGCTCCCGGATCTGAAATACTTTCATCATGAACGGCACGTCGTCGTCGTGCTCGAACCACTCGGCCACCGCCTCGCGCAGCACCGACGGCGCAAACGGACGGAACGATTCCCGGCGTTTGATTTTTTGGTTGAGGATGTCCTTCATGTCGGCGCGACGCGGATCGCCGAGAATCGAGCGGTTCCCCAGCGCACGCGGTCCCCATTCCATGCGGCCTTGAAACCAGCCGATCACTTCGCCATTGGCGATGGCTTCGCTGGTCACGCGGCAAAGTTCGTCCTCGTCGTCGAGTTGTTGCACCAAACAGTTTTCGGCTTTGAGCTGCTCGTCTTTCGTTTTCAAAAGCTCCGCAAATTCATCGTCGCCAAAGCCGGGACCGAGATACGCGCTGTCGCAAAAAACTTTTCGCGGAGCCTTTGAAAGTGCGTGCCAGGTCACAAACGCCGCGCCGATCGCGCCGCCCGCATCGCCCGCCGCTGCCGGGATAAATGCGCTTTTGAACGGCGAGAGGTTGTGGATTTTTCCATTCGCCACCGAGTTCATCGCGCAGCCGCCCGAGAGCGCGAGCGCGTCGCAGCCGTAACGCGCGTGCAGTTTCCCGAGCAGATGAAATAGCGCCTCCTCATACATGGCCTGCACCGAGCGCGCGATGTCCTTGTGCCGCTGCGTGAGCTCGTCGGTTTTTTGGCGCGCGGGACCCAGCAGCGATTCGAGCGCCGGCGCGAAAAGCGTGCCGATGTCGGGCGTGCAATCGTTCCATTGGTAGCTCACGTTTTCCGTCGCATGCCGAAAATATTGGAGGTCAAGGCGGAACGAACCGTCCGGCTGAAGCAGCACGATTTTCCGCATCTCGGGCAGGAACTTCGGCTCGCCGTACGGCGCGAGTCCCATGACTTTGTATTCGTCGCCATAGAACGGAAAGCCGATGAACTGCGTGAGCCCAGAGTAAAAAATCCCAAGCGAGTGCGGAAAGTAAACGCGACCGTCGATGCGGATGTTGCTGCCGTCGCCGATTCCCCAAACCGCGCTCGCGAAATCGCCAAAGCCATCGATCGAAACGACGACGGCCTTTTCAAAAGGCGATACGAGAAACGCCGACGCGAGATGGCTGAGGTGATGCTCGACGAAGTGCAGTTTCGCGCGAAGCGTCTCGCTCGGAAACGCACTTCGGAGCGCCTCGTCGATGCGCGCGGCTTTGGTCACATTCCGAACGCGCTGCATCACCAGGCCGAGATCAGGCCGCTTCGACGCCACGTAAAAAAGC
>JANXWU010000227.1 GCA_025350985.1 Spartobacteria bacterium
GATGGAGCTTCCGCCGAATGGCGGACGCCGCGCTGCTACGCGAACTGGGGTGGAGCGTGCGAAAGCAGGCTCCGGTTCAAAACCAATTCAGCAAACGTCGGTGAGTCCGGCGGCGGGCCGGTGACGGGCGTGGCGTCGAGCGGTTCCGGCAGTGCGACGGTGAAAACGAGCATCCACTCGACCGGCAGCGTGAAGCTTTCCAACGACACGGTCGGAACTTTCGTGCCATCAGGCACGACGACCGTGAGTGACTTGCAGCAGCCCTGCGGCATCGTCGGGCACGGCTTTTCGTCGTGCTGCTGCGGCGCGGAATTGTGGTGGCAGCCCCCGCTTTCCTCCGCAGCAATCCGCGCGGTTTTCGCCGTCAGCATTTCCGCGAGCGCGCAGTGGTTCGAGAGCACCAGCCACGCGAAGAACGCCACGGTGACGGTGGCGGCGCGAAGCGCGGAATTGGTGCGGATGGCGTTCACTGCTGCACCGAGACTTTAGGCGTCCGACGGGTAAATAGCAAGGGTGCTTCCCGATGATGTGCCTTCAATGCAATACGTCTTTCAAAATCCCTCGCGATTTCTCGGTGGCAAAAAATCAAAACAAAAAGACCCCGGACAGCGTGAGCTAGTCGGGGTCTGCGTGGGCTAAATGATGCCCGCTTCGCGCAAGGAACAATGCCGGTTGTGACCAATGATGACATGGTCGGTCCCTTCCACCCGGATAATCCGTCCGGCCTCCACGAGTTGCCGCGTCAGCGTCGTGTCTGCCTGTGACGGCACGGGGTCGCCGCTGGGATGGTTGTGCATCAACACGACCGAGTAAGCCGCGCCGAAGACTACATGAAACCGATGCGGCTTTCGCAGAATGCGGTCGCGAAGGCGCTCGGTGTGCCCCCCACGCCGTATTAACGGAATAGTCCACGGCAAGTGGGCGATCTCACTCGACAAGTCGGTTAGTCACAAGATTCTCACCTCTAGTGGGCACACATCGCGAACGCTGTGACCGCAACGCCTATGCGCTGCAGCGAACGGCGGCGGACGGAGCAAACATCATCGTTATTCCTAGCAATTCACGAAGTGCTCAAAGCGAGGCCAGAAATAAAAGCCGGTTTGTGTTATTTTATTTATTGACTTGTTTGTTCTGTTCGTTATTTTCTATTTTATGAAACGAACCAAATCCCGTTCCAAAAAGAGAAATCCTAAATCGCTCCCGGATACCGAGAACGCGTTTCCACCCAATGTCCTGCCAGTCGATCCAAACAAAGTCCCGGCCCCTGACGCTTTTCTGGAAGAGGCAAAAAATGAGCCGAAACGAAAACTCATCACTGATCACCTTCTAACGATCAATCACTTGCGAAATGAGAAAAGATTCACCTTCCGAGCGATTGCGGAGTGGCTGACTGAGCGGGGCATCACCGCCGATCACAGTGCCGTATATCGGGCTTATTTAAGTGTGATTCCCGAAGATCGACGGCATCCTGATGAGGATTGGTCAGATATTGATGTGCCGGATTGATAAGGTTTTATGGGAGAAGAACAATTACCACCTGCTGACAAACTGCTGCGCAAACGCGAAGTTGCGGAGCGTTGGGCTTGCTCAATGAGAACCGTAGAGCGTGAAGTGTTGGATGGTAATTTAAACCGCATTAAAATTCGTGGCGGCGTCCGTTTTCGTGAAAGTGATGTGAACAAAATCATCAAGGGGAGAAACCAATGATCCACAAAGTTGAAAAACGCCGGTATCGTAAAAACGGAGGGCTGAAAACGACGCGGAATTACTACCTGCGTCATCGGTTCGGAAACATGCTCGTTGACCGCTGGAAATCTCTTGGCGTGACAGACAAGCAGGTGGCCGAAAGGAAAGCGCAAGAATTTCGGCAGGAAAAAGAGCGTGAGGCAGCGGGGATCATCGAGCCCAAAGTGATTCGTGACGCCGCAACGAGGCGGCTGGCCGCCCATTTGGAAGATTATGTTGCCGACTTGGAAAAGCGTAATCGCGCCGGTCGCAACGGCAGAGGCGGGCGTCAGCTCAAGATGCGGGGCGGCACGCTGCTCGATGAGTGCAAGTGGAGCGTCTCATCCCATGTCAGCGCGGATTCGTTCAATCGCATGGAGAACCGGACAGAAAAAATCAGCGCGGACGCTCAACCATTATTTGCAGGCGATGATTTCGTTTTTGAACTGGCTGGAACGCGTGGGGAGAATCAAATGCAATCCGTTGAAATTCGTTTCGAAAATTGACGAACGCGGCCAAGCGAAAAGAGTGCGGCGCGCTTTCACGGATGATGAATTGCGGCGAATCGTTTCGGGATCGGGATCGCGCGGGATCATTTATTTTACCGCTGCGCGCACGGGATTACGCCAGGAAGAATTGCGGCAACTGATTTGGGAGGACGTGCAACTGGATGTGACGCCACCGCGAGTGCGCGTGCGCGTTGTCTGCGCGAAAATAAAAAAGAGGAATTCGTTCCGCTCCTGCCTGAGATCGAGGAGGCGTTGAAAATGCACCGGCCAGCGAATTGGTCGCGGCTGAATTTGGTTTTTCCAAATGGCGTGCCGCGTGCGTCGATGCTGCGGAAAGATGCGGAGAAAAACGGTGTCGCGTATCGGGATGAGGCGGGGCGTTACGCGGATTTTCACGCGCTGCGTCACACATGGGGAACATTTCTCCAGCGGAACGGGATCGCACAGCGCTACGCAATGAATCTTCTGCGCCATAGCGACATGAAACTCACGGTAAAAGTTTATACCGACGAATCGCAGTTGCCGATTTACGATGCGATCAAAACTCTTCCGCGCTTGTTCGGGGGGTATACACAAATACGCGCACAGATTTCAGACAAAACGGGTCTTTTGGAGTCGCAGCCTGTCGCAAGAAGCGGTGAAAATAAATACGCAAAACCCATTGAGAATGAGTTGATTAGTCCGGTGCTGACGCCCCCTGTCGCATCTGGGCAAATGGAGCGGGCGAAGGGATTCGAACCCTCGACGTCTACCTTGGCAAGGTAGTGCTCTACCAACTGAGCTACGCCCGCGTGACCGTGCGCTTTTTCATGCGCGAGGCGAACCGTAAAGGCAACACGAAATCCGTGCAAGGGGATTTTCAAAAGCGGCGCGCGGCGTGGAAAATTCCTTTGCAACTCGGAACGCACATGGCAATTCCTCGGCATGGCGTCGAGCCGTCTCCAACAAATTCTGGACGTGAAGGAAGCCGAAATTCGGAAGCTTCTTCCGCGCGTGGAAATGCTTCGCGCCAGCGCGTTGCTGCGCAATGATTTTCGACCGTTCGCAAGCGCCATTGATCGCGGGTCGGACGCTCTGGGCCTCATCGCGGAGGTGAAAAAAGCGTCGCCATCGGCGGGGGCGATCGTGGAGTCGTTCGATCCGGTTGCCATCGCCCAGACTTACGAAGCAGCAGGAGCGCACGCCGTTTCGGTGCTCACCGACGAGCAGTTTTTCCAAGGCAGCCTGAGTGACTTGACGCGCGTGCGCGCGGCGATTTCGCTGCCGGTTTTGCGGAAGGATTTCATCCTGCACGAGGCGCAGATTTTCGAGGCGGTGTGCGCGGGGGCGGACGCGATTTTGCTGATTGTCGCGGCGCTCGAACAGGCGCAGCTCGCGAAGCTGCACGAGATCGCGCGGGCTTTCCCGCTCGACGTTTTAGTGGAAGTCCACACGCTGGAAGAACTCGACCGCGCGCTCGGCATCGGTGCGGAATTGGCCGGCATCAACAACCGCAACCTCGCGACGTTCGAGGTCGATTTGAAGGCGACCGAGGAAATCAGCGAGCACGCGCCGGATGACGTGATTCTCGTCAGCGAAAGCGGCCTCAAAACCGCCGCCGACACGCGGCGCGTTTTTGAGTCCGGCTGCAGCGCCATTCTCGTCGGCGAAACGCTCATGCGCAGCAGCGACGTGGCGGCGACGGTGGGCGAACTGCTCACCCTGTAGCGGCCGTCGCAGTTCTGGAAAACGACCGACCAAAAATGCGGGCGGCATTCCGGGCGGTGAAAGGTTTTACAACTCTTTTGCAACTTTTTGACATGCCTCTCCTTCGCTCTGTGCAAACTATCGCCGTCATGAAAAAACTTCCGCTGGTTTTGTGGCTCGCCTTTTTCAACACCCTCGCGCACGGTGCGCCGCGCGAGGAATGGTTCCGCAATCTCTCGCTCGAAAACGCCGTCGCCGGCTCCGACCTCATCCTAGCGGCCCAAGTCGTGGACGTGACGGAGATCAAACTCATGCGCGGCGGCAAAGGCGAGAGCGCGATGTTCCAATACAAATTCAAACCCGCGCGCGTGCTCAAGGGCGTGTTCGCGCGCGAGGAGTTGTCTCTTGGCAGCGCCGACCTCGGCCTGCATCGCGCCGAGGATATGAAGCAAATCAAACCCGGCGCGTTCATGTTGATTTTTCTCGGCCGCTCCGACGTGGGCTACCGGAATAACAACATAAATAACGGCAACGTCGCTCACTCGATGCCGCCGTTGCGTGCGGCAAACGATCCGCTGCTCGACGCTGTCCGCGTGCTGCTGGCGGTGAACGCCGAGCGCGACCGCGCCCAACGCGTCTCACTTTTGCTCGACGGTCTGAAAACAGCAAGCGGTCCCGGCGCGGTCGCGCTGCTCGAAGCGCTCCAGCGCCGGGCGTTGCTCGCGGCGCAAAACGGCGGAGTCGCCGACGCCGTCACGAAACATCTCGCCGACAATTCGCCGGCCGTGCGCGAAGCCGCCGCGCACACGTTGCGCGCGGTTCTCGAAGCCGATTATCTCGAACACGCGCCGCTGCGCGAGGCGGCCGTGGCGAAAAATGTGGACGCCTTGAGTCTGGCCGATCCGCACACGTTCGCGCGCGTGGCCGCCATCCGCTCGTTGGGCGCGGCCGGTGCCGCTTCCACAAAAAATGACGAAGCCATCAAGCGCCTCGTGCCCGACGCGGCTGGCGTCGGATTGCTCAACACACTCGAACGCGCCGCGCAATTTCGCGCGCTCGGCGACCTGAAGTCGGCGGCGCTTGGGGACGACATCGAGTCGTTCATCGCATTGGTGCCGATCGACGACGAGGGCGAATATTCGCGTGCGGTCGAATACGCGCTGGCGCGAGTTCATCCCGTCAAAGCCGCCGCGCTGCTGAACTTGCGCGTGGGTCTAAAAATTTCCGCCGGCCTCGACGCGCGGGTCGAAATCGAATCGTTCCAGCATCTGCCGCCGGAAACGGCGATCCCGATCTTGATCGAAATTTCCAAACTCAATCTGAATGGTGATGAAAAATCCGCGCTGGCAGAAACGTGCCGCAAATTGGTCGAGCAAAAACCCGACCCGCGGCTGGTGGAGCCGCTTGCGGGCTTGCTCGCGCCCGATGAACCGTCGCGCGATTCGGCGATGGCGGCGCTTTTGAAAATCGACACGGACGACGCGGCGAAGGCGCTCCAACCGCACTTGCGCGAGGAGCAGAATCTGTTGCGGAAACTGCAAGTCGCCGAAATGCTCGGGCACCACGGCATCCGCGACGGCTATGTGTTTGCCATTGAGCACGCGAGCGAATGGTGGCTGCTCGAACAGGCCGTCAGCGCCCTCGCGGCGATCAAGGAACCGCAGGCCGTTACGCGACTGAAGGAGATTTTGGAGACGAGCAATGACACGGCGTGGAACACTGCCGCCGTGCGCGCGCTGGGCGCGATGGGCGTTCAGGAAATGACGCCGAAGTTTTTGTCCCTGCTCGAGGACTTGCGGAATCCACTCGCCCCGGCGGCGCTGATCGCGCTGGCCGATCTGGGCGAACGCAAAGCCCTCGACAAAGCACGCGAAGGGCTGGCGTCCCGCAACGGCTTCATCGTCACCGCCAGCGCGCGCGCCGCGGGCAAACTACTCGCGCTGCCTGGCGTGCAGGACGTTGATTTGCGGAGCAAGCTCGCCGCGCTCCTCGCCGACCCGGACGCTGAAGAAAGCGCGCGGATCGCGGCCCTGAATGGGCTTCTCGCGATCAAGGATGAGCGTCTCGATGCCGCGCTCGCGAAGGTCGTTCGAGAAACCAAACTCGAAAACAGCGAGCTCTTGCAGCGGGTGGAAAAACTTTTGCGCGAGCGAAAAGTGACGCTGTAAGCGCGGGTGTCAGAGTGGCGGCATGGAGTGCCACTCGTGCGAGGGTGAAACCTTCACGCGTGAATTACGTGTTCGAGCCCGCGGGCTTGTTGGAGCCTCCTCGGCTGCTTCTCGGGTAAATATTCAACCGCCCTCGCCGAGGTGAAAGACCTCCTCAAGCTCGACACTCGACGGGCTGTTGTCGGCGTTCGTGTCCATTAATTCGCGCATGTGCGCCCACCAACGCTGGCAGACCGGCGTCCGGGCAATCGCCTGCCACCGGTCCTCGCTCTCGACTTCCGCGGACGCAAAAAGCTGGAGCGTCTGCGGATGCAGGAAAATGGAATACCGGAGCACGCCGTGCTCGCGCAATGTCTGCTCCAGCTCGGGCCAAATCGGATCGTGCCGGCGGCGATATTCCTCCGCCTGCCCGGCGTGCAGTTGCATCACGAAGGCCTTGCGGATCATCGCCGTGAAGTCATGCGCCGGTGCCGCGCTCGCGCAGATAATCGCTCAGGCTTTTCGCGAGATGGACAAAATCCGACGGTATCATCAGCACCGTTGTGCTGTTATTTTCCGCGCCGACTTCCGCGATCATTTGCATCCGGCGCAGTTCGAGCGCGGCGGGGTTGCCGGCCATCTGCTCCGACGCCTGCGCGAGCTTCACCGACGCCTCCAGTTCCGCCTCGGCCTTGATGATGCGCGCCCGCTTTTCCCGAATCGCCTCGGCCTGCATCGCCATCACCTGCTGCATCGCCTCGGGCAGTTCCACGTCCTTCATTTCAAACCGCTCGACCTGCACGCCCCACGCCGTCGTTGAGTTGGCGATGCCTTCCTGAAGCAGCCGGTTGATTTTGTCGCGCTCCTGCAAAACCTCGTCGAGATCGTGCTGTCCGATGATGTTGCGCAGGCTGGTGAGCGCGAGTTGATAGACCGCGCCCTGGGCGTTGTTGACGGCGATGACGGACTTGGCCGCATCGACGATGCGATACCAGAGGACGGCGTTGAGTTTCACCGTGACGCTGTCGCGAGTGATCGTCTCCTGCTGCTCGGCGGAGACAGTGGAAATGCGGATGTCGATGATGACCGCGCGCTCGATGCCAAGGGGGACGATCCAGAACAAGCCCGGCCCGCGCGTGCCGACGTAGCGACCGAGGCGAAAGACGACACCGCGCTGATATTCCTGCGCGACGCGAATGCCGGAGAGGAGGAGGACGACGAGAATGACGACGAGAATCCACATAATCGGGGAGCGTTTCACGTTGCGCGAAAGCCGGCAAGCTTTTGGGTGGGGAAGCATCTGCGTTTGGCGACGGGCAGTCCAAAACCCCGCCCCGGTTTCCTCAGATTTTCTCCACGCACACCGCGCACGCTTTGTAGGAAGGCTGGCGCGAGTACGGATCGAAGGCGGGAAACGTGAGCTGGTTCGTGACCTCGTAGTGCATCGGGATGAAAACCTGCCCG
>JANXWU010000228.1 GCA_025350985.1 Spartobacteria bacterium
CCCGAACAGCGGGGGAAATCCCGAAAACTCTTAATTACTATAATGAAGCGGCACCAACACCATGTTATTTAATATGACATATATTGTATTATATTATAGATAACGGCTTGTGCCAGCGGAGATTCGAGTTCTGTGAATAAGTTGTGAAGGAGTGTGCGCCTCGGAACGGGCTGGGCGCTGCCAAGCTCGATGCGCGTCCCAATCTGCGGATGCCGGAAAACTTCCCTGCCGCACTGCTATTCCAGCAGCGATTCGATGTCGCTCATCGTCAATCCGCTCATCAGTGGCTCTTCGCTTTCCAGGGCAGACGTTACGAGACTTTGTTTGCGTCTTTGAAGGTTCAGGATCTTTTCCTCAACCGTGCCTCGGGTGATGAGTTTGTAGGCCGTCACGACATTGTTTTGTCCGATGCGATGCGCACGGTCGGTTGCTTGGGCTTCGACTGCTGGATTCCACCAAGGGTCGAAGTGAATGACGATGTCAGCCGCAGTCAGGTTCAATCCCACGCCGCCGGCCTTCAGGCTGATGAGAAAAACCGGGATCGCCGTGTCGGTTTGAAAGCGATCAACGACGCCCGACCGATCTTTCGTCTGACCGTCCAAGAAGCAAAACGGAATTTTCAACGCCTCAAATCTGGAACTGATAAGCCGTAACATCGATACGAATTGACTGAAAATCAGCATTTTGTGTCCGCCATCGATAGCTTCAGTTGCCAGCTCCTCCAAAAGTTCCATTTTGGCGGACGTCTGGCCCTCTTGCAGGTCCGAGAGGCCCAGCAGGCGCAAATCGCAACAGGTTTGCCGCAAGCGCAAGAGCGCGGTCAGCATCACCATTCTCGCCTGCGTCTTCCCCGCCGCCTGACTGGCCAAGTCGATCTCGGCGCGGCTCCGAATCAAGACCTCGTCATAAACTTTCTTTTGATTCGCATTTAGCTCGCAATAAGCGATGTGCTCGATTTTATCCGGTAATTCAGTGCTTACATTCTTCTTCAAACGGCGGAGCATAAATGGCTTCATTCGCTGCCCCAGCCGCTTGAGGACCGGTGCGGCCAAGTCCATGCCGATCGGTTTTTCATACCGCTCCTGAAAGTCGCTCCGCGAGCCGAGATAGTTTGGCATGAGAAAGTTCATTATCGACCAAAGGTCACGCACGGAGTTTTCCATCGGCGTGCCCGTGAGGACGAATCGCGTCCGCGCCCGCAAGGCCGTAGCGGATTGGGCGTTTTGCGTCTCGGGATTCTTGATGTGTTGAGCTTCGTCGAGGATCAGCGTCGCAAATTCCATCTGCCGGTAATATTCGATATCCCGCCTGAGCAGCGCGTAACTGGTAACGATCAGGCCCGCTTCACTCATTTTCGCCAGCGCGGATTTCCGATTCGCCCCTTCGATGGCCACGGTTTTCAGGCCCGGCGTGAAGCGCGCCGCCTCCCGAAGCCAGTTGTAAACCAGCGAAGTCGGGCAGACGACCAGCGACGGCCCCTCTTTCTCGCCCGTCGGAAGCGTCAGAAAGGCCAGCGCCTGCAGCGTTTTCCCGAGCCCCATCTCGTCGGCCAAGATTCAGCCGAAGCCATTTCGCGCCAAAAAGTTCATCCAGTAAACGCCTTCTTTTTGGTAAGGCCGCAGCACCTCCTCGAGCGGCCCCAGCGGCACTGGCTCCAGTTTTTCGAGCTGTCTTTGCGCCCGCGCCCATTGCTGCCAGCCGGTGTCTCCTTGAATTTCCGCGCCATCCGCAGCGGCGGCATCGAGATAGCCGGCGTGCGCGCGGTGGATGCGATATTTGCCCGGCTGGAGCTGCGTCGGGTCGCAGTCGCGCAGCACGTCGTTGAGTTCATCGAGCAACCCGGAGTCGAACACGGCCAGCCGCCCGGTTTTCAGGCGGACGCTGTTTTGACCGCCCTGCAAAAGCCGCTGGATTTCCGCGGCGGCAAAGCGCTCGCCTCCCTCCGTGCCGAGACTGACTTGCATCTCGAACCAATCCTCGCCCGAGCTTCGCACCTCGAAGCGCGGGCGAATCCGCTCAATCTCGCGCGTCACGTTCGTGAACCGGGAGCCGAGCGAGACCGCCCACTCGCGTTGCAGCTTCGGATATTCCTGCGCGAAGAACGCGAGGATTTGACGCTCACCCCTCAGTGAAAAATGTCCCGCCGTGTCCGGTCCGGCGAAACCCCAGCGCGTCAGGCGCGTGAGCGCGGACTCCTCGGCCGGCACGTTGCGCGACAGCATCCGAGCGGGCTCCGCGGGATGCGCGAACAAAAAAGTCTCCCCGCGCGACGTGATTCCGATCGTCACCACGCGCTGCCCGTACGTGGCCTGCAACCGTCCCGCGAGATGATTCAGCGATCCTTCCAGCGTCAGGGAAAACTCGGGGCGCGCCGGTTCGACCGCCGTCTCCACGCTCGGCAGCCCCTGGCCGCTGACCTCGAAAAAATTCCGCAGCGCCGGCAATTCCTTCGCGCAAAAAATCGCCGCCTGCTCGCCGCCCATCCGCACTTCGCCTTGCAGCAGTTTATGATAGGCCGGCGGCAGACCCGGCGCGACCGCGCGAAACTCCGACTCATGCAGCAGCCACGCGCGCGAACCGGCAAGCAACAATTTCCCCTCCGCAGGCAGTTCGACCCGCAGCGTCGTTTCGCCATTCTCCGTCTCGACCAGCAGCCTCGGCTTGAGTGCCGTCGTGTAAATGCTCGCCGCGTTCAGCTTCCCAAACATCACCCGCGGATGGCCGCGCAAACCTTCGAGCAACTCCAGGAACTGCTCGCACGGCAGCATCAACATTCCCGCGACCGCGCCGCCGTTGAGCGCGCGAATCTTTTCCACCAACCCCAAGTCCGCCGCGTCGCAGCGAAACTGGCTCTTCGCATCCAGCACATTGAGCATCACCCGCCTTCCCGCATGCACCGCCTCGACCACCACCGTCACGCTTCCCTTCGCCCAAGCCGCGAGAAAATTTGGCGACAGCATGACCTGCAACACCACCTGCTCCCCTGCCCCATCGCCCGTGAAGAACGGCCCCGCAACTGGCTCTGCGACAGGCTTCGCGGGCGGCGGTGCCGTTGTCGTTTTCGGTTTCAATAGCGCCACGCCCACGGCCAGCGA
>JANXWU010000233.1 GCA_025350985.1 Spartobacteria bacterium
GAGATAAAGGGTCGGCTGATAAACGGCGTAATGCGGCTCGGCAGGCTTGTCGAGCGGACGCGATTTTTCCTGCGCGCCGTTGACGCTCGTCGTCCACGCCGCCGCATCGAGCGCCTCGTTGCTCGCGGCTTCGATTTCGAGCGGGATGACATCGACTTTTGTCGCCTTGATGTCGTTGCCAGGGTCGGTGATGCGCACCTCCGTCCACGCCTTTTTTTCTTCAGCCGCGCTGGTTTCCGGCGGCTTCATTTCAAAATTATCCTCCACCTTTTGTTGCGGCACTCGCTGATGATGAAAGAGCGCCGTGAGCTTTTTCAGCGGATTGAAATGCACGTAAAACCAGACCGTCGCCGCCGCGATCAACAAGCAGGCGGCGAGGTGCGCGAGAGGACGAAAGCGCGGGAATGGATTCGCCGGTTTCGCGCCTCGCAAAAGCTGGCCGGCCTGAGCTTCGATCCGTTTCTGGTAAGCCCGCAGTTCCGGTGGGATTTTCTTCGAGCCGAGAAAGACCAGGGTGTTGACGCGATCCAGCAATGGCTCGTGCGCTTTTTCCAAATGCTCTGCCACCCACTCGGGATCGCGTCGGCGAACCGCCACGACAATCGCCACGACAAACCACACCACCGGCACGCCGAGCACGAGTCCGAGAATCGCGGCGACCGCGCTGACGCGGCTCTGCAACCAGCCAAAAATCAACGCCGCGCCAAACAGCAGCACGGCCAGCCAAAACACCGCGCCGAGCGTGGACGAATGCTGCAAAAACATCCAGCGCCGCCAGCGGCGTTCGATCTTCGTCAGATGCTTTTTTACGGTCGCGTTCACGGGATTAAGTTTCGGTTCTGCGAAAAAGCAGCGCGATCATTTCAGCCACCAGCATCGCCATTCCTGCCAGCAAAAGCCACCACCAGTAGCGCTGGCCGAGCAACGCGACCCGCGATGCAGCTTCGACCTGCATCGGCGCGGAAGCCGCTTGTTTGCTGGCTGCGGCGGGAACTTGCCACGCGCTCAACGCCTGCGGTTGCGCGAGATATTTCAGCTCCGATTCTTTCGCCGGCGGATTGACCGCGAGCCGGTTTTGCACGGTCGCATCGTAGTCGTAAGTCAGTGAATACAATCCTGGCTCATCCGGCGCGCGGACTTGCGCGCGCCGGTTCTCATCGACTGCGAACCGCGCCAGCGCGTGCTCTCCACGCCGCACCACGACTTCCTTCGCCGTTTTCCCAGCGGGGATTTCGCTCACGAACATTTCACCCGTTTCAAAAAGCGTTTCCGCCGTTTTTTGTCCGCGCACGTATTGCAGCATGGAATCGAGAAACGGGATGAAGCTGAGCTGCAACGGCCAATCGGATTGCGCGCGCTCGAAGCCGAAGGTCGAAACGATCAGCTTGCCCTTGGCCAGCGCCGCCTCAAACAGCAGCCCTTCGCCGTTCTGCGCGAAGATGAGCGGCGCGGCTGTTTTCGAGGTGACGTGAACGTGCTCGAACACCCGCACCTCCGCCGCGTTGCCGAAGTCGGCGGAACGGAAGGGCGCGAAGATCGGATGTTGCAGTGCGAGGTAACGGAACGCCTGCGGCTCCGCTGGCTGCGTCTTGTTCATCCGTTCAACATGGAAGCCGAGATCGGCCAGCGCATTTTCCACCAGCGGCGTCGTGCGATTGAGCAGCAGCACCACGCCGCGCCCGTTGTTGAGATAGCGCAGCATCACGTCGCGCGCGTCTTTGGATTGCAAATAGCCCGCCTCGACCAGCAGCACGTCATCGGCTAGCGTCGCAGTCATTTCTTCCGCGAGTTTCGCGGGCTGGAGGACGCGCGCTGTCCAATGCCCGCGCATCACCTCGGGCGCGAACGCCGCGCGCAGATACGGCGACTGCGCGAGCAGCGCGACGCGGCCCTCGCGCATCGGCGGCAGGGTGAAAAAGAGACGGTTGTCGGCGGCGAGCGCGTCGGGCTGACCAGCGACGGTCATCTCGCCGTCCACCCACAGCGCCGGGTCGCTCTCCCATTGCGCCAGCAGGCGGATGTCCTCCGGCTCGGACACGAGGCTCACGTCGCGATGGAAAATTTCCTGCCCGTTCACGCGCAGCGTCACGAGCGCATTCTTCGCCTCGCCGAAATGCCGCAGCAGCGCGGAAAGATTCACGATGGTTTTGTCTCCGGCAAAAAACCGCGCCGCCATCGGTTGTTGCAGCGCGAGATTTCCGCGCATCGGACTCGTCGGCGGGTTCGCAAGCACGACTTCCACGCCTTTCAAAAATGGCGGCGTGTTCAGGTTTTCGTTCCACTGGTTCTCCTGATGATCGGTGAAAAAGATGATGCGTTTCTTTTGCCCGAGACTCTGTGCGAGCAGCGAGTTTGCCTGGCTGAACGCCGCGAGAAACGAGCCGCGCCGGAACGACGGCTTCAACGCGCGCACCTTTTCGCGAGCTTCGGCGGAGCTGTCGCTAAAAGTGACCACGACCCGCGGTTGCGAAGTCAGCTCGATCACCGCGTTTTGCGAGTGATTGGAAGCGGTGCCGAATTTTTCTGAAACCTGATCGCGCGCGTGCTGAAAGCCGTCGCCGGCCTGATTGCTGAGCGTGTTGTCGAGGATGTAAACCGTGCTTTCCGTCACCGCCTGCGCCCTCGACTTTTTCACGTACGGCCACGCGAATGCCGCGACGAGCAACAGCACCGCGAGCGCGCGCAACGCGAACAAAATCACGTCGCGCAACCTCCACGGCGTGGCGCGCGGAATGGGCTGGTCGTCGAGAAAACGCAGCGCCGGGAAATGCACCACGTCCGTCTCGGGCTTGCGCCGCAGGTGCAGCCAAATCGGCACGCCGATGGCGAGCGCGCCGAGCCAGAAGAGGGGGTTGAGGAAGGTCATGGTCGGGGAGCGCACGCGCCTCGCG
>JANXWU010000261.1 GCA_025350985.1 Spartobacteria bacterium
GGTTGAAGACGCTCGAAGAGTTGGAGCGCAGCAACAAAGAATTGCTGGTCGAAAGCAAAAAACTTCGCGCGGAGAACGAGACGCTGCATAATTTGGAAGTCGAAAACAACCGGCTCCGGACGGCTTTGCAATACCGGCAGCGCAGCCCGTTCAAGCTCATCCCGGCTCGCATCATCGCGCGTGATTCCTCGACGTGGTGGCGCACGGTTACCCTGGATCGCGGCTCGGAGGACGGGCTGCAAATCGACATGCCGGTGCTGACGGAAAGCGGACTCGTGGGGAAAACGACCGCCGTCGCCGCGACCGTGTCCACCGTGCTTTTGATCGCGGATGAAAACTGCAAAGTCCCGGCGATGGTCGAAGGCACACGCGAGCAGGGCGTGCTGCGCGGCGGTCGCACTTCCTCGGCATCCATGCCGGAAATCAACCTGAGTTTTCTTTCAAAATTTGCCAACCTGAAGCCTGGGCAAAAAGTTTATACCTCGGGAGTGGGCGGCGTTTATCCACCGGCCGTGCTTATTGGAACGATTCGCGAATTCAAGCCGCGCGAACTCGACAGCAATGCCTCGATTATTCCGTCGGTGGATCTGACGACGCTGGAGGATGTCTTCGTCGTCGCAGGGAGAAAGTAGCCACCAATGAACATCGAACATCGAACATCGAACTCCGAACATCGAACGAAGAACGAACGCGCAGCGTCTCAGGCTTTGGCAACCGATGATCGCTGTTCGACGTTCGAGGTTCGCCTTTTCTGATGTTCTTTTTTCCCGTCCTGCTCGTCGTGGTTTTTGCCGGCTTCGTGGTGCAGCAGTTTCTTCCGCCGCTGCCGGGCGACGTGCGCATTTATCTTTTGCCGCTGCTCGTTTTTTACAGCGCGGTTGCCACGCCCTTTTGGATGATGCTCATCGTCGCTGCGGTCGCGGGTTTGATCCTTGATGCTTTCCAGGCGCAGGTCATGACTGGCGTGCTCGGCCCGGACGGCACTCCACTCCTGAGCGTTGAAATCGTGGTCGGCTGGTCGATACTGCTCAACGCCATCCTTGGCGCGATCATGAGTGGCTTTCGTCCAGTTTTCATTCGCGGGAGATGGGATGTTTATGTGCTCGTCAGCTTTTTGGCGGGCGTGTTCACCTCCGTCGTCGTCGCGGTGGAATTCATCATCATTTGTTTTCGCCGCGGCGGATTTTTTTACACCAGGGACATCGGCCTGCGCGTCGCCGGTTCGGGCTTGGTGGCCTTCGCCATCGCGCCGGCGCTTTTCGTTTGTTTGAACATTCTCGCGCGTCTTTGCCATTATGAGCCGCACCCGGAAAGGGCGGACGGGAGATGAAAAACATCCGGCGGCGCGTGCATGTGGAATTGCGGTTGATCTTGCTGTGTGTGCTGATGCTGGGTGCGATGGGCTCGGTCGTGGCGCGGCTGTGGTGGCTGCAGGTGATTCAGGGAAAAGACTTCGAGCGCAAGCTGACGCGCGGCTCGGAATTGAGTGTCCGCATCCCGTCGGTGCGCGGGGAAATCCGCGACCGCAACGGGCTGGTGCTGGTGAGCAATCGCGCCAGTTACGAAGTGGATTTTTTTCTCTCCGATATGGTGCGCCATTACCGTGAACGCATGAACGAACCGGTGCCGATGACAACGTATCGCGGCACGATTCACGGCATGCCGAAGGACATCAAGGAGGAGGACATCGTGCAGGTGGTGAACAACGCCGTCGTGCCACGGCTCGAGGAATTGCAGCTCGCGCGCGACTACAACGGCAAGCGGTTGCAGCGGCATTTCCGCGTCAACAGCGAGGTGCCGTTCACCTACCTCGAGGACATCGACTTCACCACGCTGGCGAAATTTTCCGTCCACGATGTCGGCCTGCCCGGCGTGGACATCGCGCTGCGTCCCGTCCGCCAATATCGCTACGGCGCGCTCGCCGGGCATCTGCTCGGCTACGTCGGCATGCCCGAGGACATCGACAAGCTCGCCGACGTAAAGCAATACAGCTTCTACCAACCGGACACCGAGGGAAAATCGCAGGTGGAATATTTCATGGACAAATATCTGCGCGGCACCGCGGGCAAGCGGGTGCTCCAGCGCAATCTCAAAGGCCAAATCGAAGGCGAGACGCGGCGCGAGGAGCCGAAGCCCGGCAACAACGTCTATCTCACGCTCGACGCGCGGATTCAGTTCATCGTCGAGCAGACGCTCCGGTCCGTCGGGCGCGCTGCGGCGGTGGTCGTTGATCCGAACACCGGCGAAATCCTCGCCATGGCCAGCGTGCCTTCCTACGACCCGAATGTTTTCATCCCGAGCGTCTCGGCTGGGGATTGGAAAAAATTAATGGACGACGAAGCCAACCCGCTCGTCAACCGCGCGGTCAGCGCGTTTCCGCCGGGTTCGACTTTTAAGATTTGCACGTCGCTCGCCGGCCTGCGCAAGGGACTCGCAAACAAAACCTTCAACTGCAGCGGCAGCGTCAGTTACGGCGAGCACGTCTTCCATTGCTGGATTGCGGAAAAGGGCGGCGCGCACGGCTCGCTCGCGCTCTCCGACGCGATCAAGGTTTCCTGCAACGCCTTTTTCTATCAATACGGAAACGCGGCTGGGATCGATGCGATCGACGAGACCGGGACCGTGCTCGGCTTCGGGCAAAAGTCGGGCATCGAACTCTCCGACGAATCGCCGGGAGTGCTGCCCGGCCCCGAGTGGATGAACACGCATCACCCCAAGGAAAAATGGTCGCAGGCCTACACCGCCAATGTCTCCATCGGCCAGGGCTACGACCTCGTCACGCCGCTGCAAAGTGCGATGGCGACGGCGACGGTGGCCAACGGCGGCGTCTCCTATTTTCCCAGACTCGTGAAAACCGTGCTCACGCCCGATGGGAAGACACTCCTCGATGACCACGGCAATCCGGTCGTGCCCGACGTGCCGCGGGTGCGCGGCGATTTGCGCAAAGATTTCTCGCCGCAGCAGATCGAACTCGTGCGACGAGGCTTGTGGAAAGTGGTCAACGAACAGGGCGGCACGGGCGCGAAAGCGCGGCTGAAGTCCGCGGTCGTTGCCGGCAAAACGGGCACCGCCACCGCGAAGCGCCACGGCAAACCCGACACCATCGCGTGGTTCACCTGCTTCGCCCCTTTCGACAAGCCGCGCTATGCCATCACCGTCATGGTGCAGGGCGGCGAGCACGGCGGCTCGGTGGCGGCGCCGATTGCGGCGAAGATTCTTGAAGACACGCTCGCGATGGAGCGCGGGGACGCGATTCCGCAAGTCGTGGCGCTCCAGCCCGCGCACAAGGCCGATCCTTTCAAGCTCATCCCCGCCGTCGATTTCAAGGAAGGCTCGCCCGAACTCGGTGGCGCGGATCAGGAAAAACTCGATGCCGCCGGCGCGCGCGGAAACGACATTGAAACCGGCCGCTCCAGAGCGCGCCCCGACATCCGCGACGCCGCCGACGCCACGGGCAAAGTCGGCGCGCGCGGTCAGCAGCAGCGCCCGCAAGCGCCGCATGCGCCGAACTTTTTGGAACGTCTTTTTGGAGGAAAAAAGCGCCCTTGATCGCAGAAACGGCGGCTCTTTTCGCATCTGCCTTTGACACGCCTCCCCTCACCTCCCACAATGGACGACTCACCCAGGATGCACGAAGCGATGACACTTTCGACAGATCGGCTGTGGCCGCACGAATCGCTTTTGGGCATTCCCCCCAAACCAGATTT
>JANXWU010000262.1 GCA_025350985.1 Spartobacteria bacterium
TCATGTTTAGACGGAATTTCTTCGCCTAGAAGAGCCACGTAAAGCCAAGGCGCACGCGATAATCGGGCACCAACTGTAGGTCGCCTCCGTCAAAACGGCATGAACGAAAAGCCGAACGCCCGCTCGACGAACCACGCCGCGCCGAGAATCAGCACCAGCAGTGACACGGCCACATCCGCCTTTTTCGCGAACGGCTGTTTGTTTAACCACAGCACCAGCGGGAATAAAATCGCCACCACGCAAAGCTGGCCGATTTCCACGCCGCCGTTGAACGAAAGGAGCGACGCCACCAGGCCGCGCGTCGGCAGTTCCAGCTTGCGCAGGGCGTTGGCGAAGCCGAAGCCGTGGACGAGGCCGAAGAAAAAAGTCAGCACCCAGCGATGCGCCGTTTTCTTCGCCCACAAATTTTCCGCCGCGACGTAAACGATCGTCAGCGCGATGCCGCTCTCGATCAGCCGCGACGGAAGCGTGACCACGTTGAACGCCGCCAGCAGGAGCGTGATCGAATGCGCCACCGTGAACGAAGTGACGATCTTCAGCAGTTGCCAGAAGTTCGCGCCGACGACGATCAGCGCGAGCAGGAACAGCAGATGATCGTAGCCGGTGAGGATGTGATCGATGCCGAGTTTGACGAACTCGAACATCTGCGCCGCGAGCGACACCGCGCGGCCGGTCTCGTAGCGCAGGCCCGGCTTGCGCGCGCTCAACACATCCTCGAAACGCGCCTTGCCCTGCGCGATCACGACGAGATTCGTGTGCTTCGATCCGAAGCGCGGGCAGAAATCGACGCGCAGCGAAATCGTCGGCGGCACTTCTTTAATCGTGCGCTCGAACACGAACTGCACTTGCTGATAAGGCCACATCCGCTCCGGCAAATCGTCCCAGTCTTTCGGCAGCGCGAACGGCACCGCCTGGCCCAAACCCGCCGGCGTGTAGCTCAACACCAGCGCCACGTTTTCCTCGATGAACTTCCGCACCGCCGGCGCCTTCTGCGTGACCTCGTCCCGCGTGATGACACGGTCGCCATTCGCGTCCAGTTGAAAAACATCCTGCAACTCGCGGAGGTTGAAACTGAACGTGATCACGAGCTGGTCGGGATCGATGCGGATGCCCGTCAGGCTCGTGTCGAGCGGATGCGCCTGCGCGGCGATGGACGCGAGGGCGAACGCGAGCAACAGCGCGAGGAGTTTCAAGGCGGAAGCATGGACGGTCGGACTTCAACCTGCAAAAACAAGGTCGATCCTGCTGGAGCGCACGCGGCCCCCGCGTGCGAGGAATGAAAACAAAAAGACGTGGCAAAGCTTGGCTGGCGGATAGTGGCTCAGTTTGGAAAGCGCGCGTGTCATTCTGAGCGAAGGCTTGGCGGAGTCGAAGAATCTCTTGAACTATGCTTCGCGTGCGGCTGTACGGGGAAGTGCAAGAGATTCTTCGGCTGCGTTCCGTTCGCCTGGGCGAACTCCACTTCGCTCAGAATGACACGCGCGCTTTCCAAACTGAGCCATTACCGGCTGGTGGCCAGACTTGCGGGATGGCGGCGCTTGTGGGTAAAAGCAACTGCGCCCGCGCGATTCGCGCCCGCTGTTACCCCAAAGCCGCCGACCACAAACCCATGAACTCCCACCGCCTCCCCCTCGCCTTTTTCGCCATCGCCCTTTCCCTCACGCCTGCTGTCCGCGCGCATGAAGTCGCCGCGGAAATGGCCGCCGCCGCCAGTAATTTTCTGGTCGCGCTCACGCCGGAGCAAAGGGCGAAGGCGACGTACGATTTCAAGGACGAGCAGCGTTTCGACTGGCACTTCATCCCGCGACCCCGCAAGGGATTGCCGATTCAGGAAATGCGGCCCGACCAGCGTCCCCTCGCCCACGCGCTGCTGGCCAGCGGGTTGAGCCATCGCGGGTATTTTAAGGCGGCGACGATCATGAGCCTGGAGCATGTGCTCTTCGAAATGGAAGGCGCGGCGCGAAAACAACCACGGGAATCGGACCTGTATTTCGTCACGATCTTCGGCAAACCAGAGGCGGCGGGCACTTGGGGCTGGCGGCTGGAAGGGCATCACCTCTCGCTGAACTTCGCGATCGCGGACGGCAAAATTGTCGGTGAGACGCCGTCCTTTTTCGGCTCAAATCCCGGCGAGGTGCGCGAAGGGCCGCGGGCTGGGTTGCGCGTGCTGGCGGCCGAGGAAGACCTCGGACGCGCACTCGTGAAATCCTTTGACGACGAACAGCAGAAGATCGGCATTCTGGCCGGTGAAGCGCCGAAGGAAGTCACCTCGACCAACCTGCGCCAAGTGACACCGAGCGCGGCAGCGGGCGTGACGTACGAAAAGATGAGCAAGGCGCAGCGCGAGCTGCTGGAAAAAATCATCCACGAATTTATCGCCAGCCATCGTCTGGACCTCGCTGCGGTGACTTGGGAAAAGATGAACAAAATCGGGCTGGAGAAAATCTCCTTTGTTTGGGCCGGCGGACTCGAGCCGAAACAGCCCCACTACTACCGCGTCCAAGGGCCGGAGTTCCTGCTCGAATACGACAACACGCAGAACGACGCCAACCACATCCACACGGTTTGGCGGGATTTCACCAACGACTTCGGCGACGACCTGCTCCAGAAACACTACGAGCAGTCGCACGCGAAGTAGGTCGCGAATAGCAGCGTGAGCCGGTCGAATACCTTGCGAATCTGGAGGGGCATCGTCGCCAGCGAATGCGCGGTTTCGGGCGTGCGCATTCGGGTCGTCCCATTTCCCAGACGATTTTGCGCCTGCATTCTCGCGGCGGGGTAGCCCAAGACCGGCATGTTTGCCGGTGCGTCCAGCGTGCGGGCGCTAATGCGCGCGGAGCTTTCACCGACCTCCGCCAGCGGCGACAAGCCCCGCGTCCCCGCGCGATGCACGTGCGCTGAACGCCGGCCACCACTACCTCGGCTACGCGAAAACTTTTGCGCTCATGGGCAAGGCGTTGGCCGAAGAGTTGTTGCCGCAGGCGAATAACCTTTGACCTTTTTTCTCCGCATGGATTCATCACAGTCATTCCCTTCTGCCATGTTGAAACACACCCTCACACTCACCACCCTGAGCTTCATGCTCCTGACAACGTGCGGGGCACAAGCTGCCAAGCTGGTCGTGCCTTCGCCCGAAA
>JANXWU010000274.1 GCA_025350985.1 Spartobacteria bacterium
CACCTTTCCCCTTTCCCCTTTCCTGATTTTTACGATGGCCCAGAAAGCGACTCCAGAATCCTTCGAAATTGAACTCAGCCGCCTCGTCACCAAGTTCGAGCGCTCCTTTGCCGAAGTCACCCGCCCCGAATATCCCGAGGCACGCCTGCGGCAAGACTTCCTTGACCCCTTCTTTCGCGCGCTCGGCTGGGATTTGGAAAACGACGCCGGCCTCATCCTCTCCCAGCGGGAGGTGGAGATCGAAAGCCGCACCGACATCGCCGGCAAAGCCAAGCGGGCGGACTACCTCTTTCGCACCGATGGCCGCGACCGTTTTGTCTGCGAGGCCAAGAAGCCGCGCGAAGACATCGCCGCCGCGCGCCACCCCTTCCAGGCCAAGCGCTACGCCTACAACAAGAACCTCCCGCTCGCCGTCCTCTCGGATTTCGAAGCGCTGAAGGTTTACGTGGTAGGCGGCAAGCCCCACATCGACCGCCCCGAAGAGGGCGAGTGGAAGAGCTACCACTTCAAGCAGTATCCCCTCATGGCTGCGGAGCTCTGGCAGCTCCTCGCCCGCGAAAATGTCGCCGCCGGTGCCATCGACGCCCTGCTGGATACGCTCCCGCGCCGCGCCCCCACTGGCCGTGGCCGCGCCCGCCAGCTTTACCTCATCCGGCCCGACCGCACCCGCGCTCTCGATACCGACTTCCTCGCCTTCCTCGACGAAGCCCGCAGCGACCTCGCCAAGTCCTTGCTGAAGCACAACGACCGCGCCGACATCCTCTCCGATGGCCGGTTGAACGAAGCGACCCAGCACATCCTCAATCGCCTCCTCTTCCTCCGTATCTGCGAAGACCGCGACATCGACACCGGCACCCGGCTCGATTCCATCGTCCAGACCTGGCAGCGCGCCTATGACTTGATGGACGGAAGACGTTGGCAATCCTTGCACTGTTCGCGGTGGTTGCCCGGCAAAGGGCTGGCACTGGCCGCATGATTGAATGGGAGACTCGGCAGCCACTACATATCAGCCCTTGAATACCGCCTACGTCACACGCCTCAAAACGGAACTGGAGCCCGATCAGGCCGGTGCGCCTCTGGTGGTGGACCTTTTCGCTGGTTGTGGCGGCTTGGCGTTAGGGTTTGAGGCGGCAGGATTCTCGACCGTTGGCTTCGAGCTCGAAGCCCGGTCATGCGCCACCTATCGGCGAAATCTCCACGGCGATTGTCATCAGCAACGGTTGAACGTGGACTCGGCACTCCCTCCGGCCCGCGTCGTTGTTGGCGGGCCACCGTGCCAGCCGTTCAGCGTGGGCGGTTTGCAACTCGGATTGGGCGATGCACGCGACGGCTTTCCGATTTTCATCTCTGCCATCCGCCGGCTTCAGCCAGAGGTTTGGATGTTCGAGAATGTGCGGGGGATGCTCTATTCAAACCGGGCGTATTTTGATCAGATCATAGCCGCCCTCGCCGCTCTGAACTACATCGTCGAGTATCGGCTCCTGAATGCGGTAAACTTTGGAGTGCCGCAGAATCGTGAGCGGGTCATCGTCGTCGGGCACCGCGGGGAGTATCATTGGCCCGATCCGGTGGCAGGCAAAGTAACCGTCGCTGACGCCTTGGGTGATATGATGCAGGAAGCTCCTCCTGAATCCAAGTTTTTGACGCTCGGGATGGATACTTACGTGGCGAAGTATGAAAAGGCCTCGTGTTGTATTAGGCCTCGTGACCTTCACCCCGATGCCCCGGCTCGGACTCTCACTTGCCGCAATCTAGCTGGCGCCACTGGAGACATGCAGCGAATCCGATTGCCGGATGGCCGTCGCCGCCGACTTCTCTTGCGCGAAGCGGCCAGACTTCAATCTTTCCCCGACTGGTTTCAGTTCGAAGGCAACGAAACTGAGTGCTTCAACCAAGTGGGTAATGCCGTCGCACCACTGTTTGCATTATACCTTGCCAGGAGTATCCGGGCCTATCTTGATTCGTCGTGTCGTTTTAATTCGTCCGAAATCGCCTATCGTAACCTTCCCGAACAGTTCGCTCTGCCCCTTGTTATGAACGAATCCCCCAATCCTCCTATCCCGGCGTTAGTCACGAGCGCCGCTAAGAAGAAAGCTGTTGGACGTGTGATCAACGAAGCCGCCTTCATCCTGACAAGGTTGGGAGTTCCATTGGATAATGTCTCGGAACGAAATCGGGCACTGATGGCTATGTGCTTTCTTGCAGTTGCGGACGTTAAGCAAAGTAGCGGCTGGCCGGATGCGAAACCGCATGATGGAAAACGGGCGCTCAAATCGCGGGATATCATCCAGTATGTGAATCTGAATTTTGAAGAACAAATTTCGAGCGGAAGCTACGATGATATTCGCCGCAAACATTTGGTGCTTCCGGTTGCGGCGGGAATCATCCTGCGAAGTGCAAACAACCCCAACGCTGCGCGCAACAGTCCCACCCGCGGCTATGCACTGGACGCAGCTCATGCTGCCGTTATTCGGACATTCGGCACCGCCGCTTGGGAGGCGACGGTGGAGGACTTTCTTGCCACGCGGGAAACGCTTGCGGAACAGTTGACCAAGGAACGTGCGCTTGAGCAAATCCCGGTCACTCTTCCGAGCGGTGATCGCCTGATGTTCAGCCCGGGGGAGCACAACGAACTTCACAAAGCCGTCATTGAAGAGTTTCTCCCACGTTATGGGCATGGCTCCGAAGTGCTGTATGTCGGCGATGCCGCCGACAAATACCTTCACCTTGCCGCTGACCGGCTTGAAGCGCTCCAATTTTTTGAAATAGCGCACGGCGAGCTGCCGGATGTCATTGCCTATTCGGCGGAGAAAAACTGGCTTTACCTCATTGAGGCGGTCCACTCGTTCGGGCCCATCTCTCCGACCCGTCTGCGCGAGTTGCAGGCTCTCACCGCGAAATGCACTGCGGAAATCGTCTACGTCACGGCATTCCACGACCGAGCGAGCTTCCGGAAGTTCGCGCCGCAGATCGCTTGGGAAACCGAGGTATGGATCGCCACAGACCCCGACCACTTGATCCATTTTGACGGCCAACGCTTTCTCGGGCCGTATCCGCGCCAGAACTGTGCACAATGAGCACGATGTGTCCGAGTGCTTTCGCGGCGCTCCGGGTGACGCTGCGGCCCGGGATCGAGCGCGAGACGCTGCTCATGCCGTGGCTCATCGCCGAGAGCGTGCTGGCGGAGGCGGGCCGATGGCTGGGCGCAGACCTGCCGGGCGAGTGGAGCGCCTGGCTGGACGCGCGGGCCGAACGGATTTACCGGCGGCACCCGCACTTCCGCGGGCTGGTGAGCAGCCCCGTGGGGAACCGCGGACGCGACGCGCTCTATCGCTTCTTCCGCCACTGGCTCGCCTCCCGCCTGGCCCGCGAACGCCGCGCCCTCTTCCGCCGCCTGCCGGAATCCTTCGCACTCGGCCTCCCGGTGCCGCGCTGACTCACCGCTCCCAGTCCGGCGGGAATCCATGGCGACCGGCGGCCCGATGCTGCGGCGGCGCGCGGAGGCAATCGCGTTCTCGTCTCGGCAACACGTTTCCCCA
>JANXWU010000277.1 GCA_025350985.1 Spartobacteria bacterium
AATGGACCGAGTCAACCGGCTGAAGTTGGAGCGGAAATTTGCGAAAGTGCAGACGCCATTCGGCGAAGTCACCGTGAAGCTCGGCCTCAAAAACGGGCAGGTCATTCAGGCGTCACCCGAGTTCGAATCCGTCCGGGCCGCGAGCGAAAAAAGCGGCCAGCCGCTGCGCGTCGTTCACGAAGCGGCACTGCGCGCCTTCGGTGAGAGCAAGCCGGCTTAACGTGGCAGCGGCGGGAGCTTCACGACCGTCATCCAGAAGCTTTCGATCGAGCGCACGACCTTGATGAACTGGTCGAGATCAACCGGCTTCGTCACGTAACAGTTGGCGTGAAGTTTGTAGGCCTTGAGGATGTCCTGCTCGGCTTCGGAAGTTGTGAGCACGACTACCGGGATGCACTTCAGATTTTCGTCCGCTTTGATTTCCGCCAACACCTCGCGACCATTTTTTCGCGGCAGGTTCAGGTCGAGGAGGATCAAATCCGGACGCGTTGCATCCGCGTATTTGCCTTCCTTGCGCAGGAATTCCATCGCCTCGATCCCGTCCATGACGACGTTGACGCGGTTATGCATTTTCGCCTCCTTCAAGGCCTCCATCGTCAGGCGCACATCACCGGGGTTGTCCTCCACCAGCAGCACCTCCACCTCATTCAATTCAACGGTCATGCGGGTTGAACTAGACGATTTTTTCAGGAAGGAAAAGCAAAATGTGCCCGGCCCGCCGGATGCTAGCCGTTCAGGGTTTCCAGCATTTTCTGCAATTGCCCGCGCCGCGCCTGCCAGCCGGCCTGTCGTTTGCGGAAGTCCTCCACCACCGGCGCAGGCGCGCTGGCGACGAAGGTTTCGCTGTCCAGTTTCAGGCGGACTTTGGCGATTTCCGCTTCGACTTTTGCGAGTTCTTTTTCCAGGCGTCCCCGTTCGGTGGCGACATCGATCAGCCCGTCGAGTGGGAGAAAAAGTGCGCCCAGCGGGGTGAGGGCGGTCGGGGTTCCCTTCGGCGCGAGCCAAGTTCCATCCGCCAGTTCGAGTTCCGAGGCGTTGAGCAAAATGCGCAGCACCTCCACGTCGTGCGGTCGCGGGGCCGCGTTCGGCCGGAGCACGAACTTCACTTTTTTCCCCGCGGAAACATTGAACTCGCTCCGCAAATTCCGCCCCTGCGCGACGGTTTCATATTTCGCGGCTGCGAGCTTTTCGTCCGTTTCGTCGAGGGCGTAGTGCGCCTTGAAATCGTCGTCGAATGGCTGCGGCCAGCGGGCGAACAAGATCGTGTCGCCGCCCTGTCGCTCCGGGAGGTCGTCGTGGAAACCGAGCGCGTGCCAGAGTTCCTCGGTGATGAAAGGCAGGAACGGGTGCATCAGCCGCAGCGTGTGCGCGAGCACGAAGTCGATGACGGCGAGGACGTTCGCCTTGAGCGCGGCGTCTTCGCCGTAAAAGGCGGCCTTGGTCGCCTCGACATACCAGTCGCAATACTCGCTCCAGAAAAAGCGGTGGAGCGCCTGCGCGGCGTCGCTGAAACGATATTCGTCGAGCGCCGCCGAGACGTCGCGGATGGCCGCGTCGAGGCGGAGCAGAATCCACTTGTCGTCGCTAGTGAGCAGCACGGGATTGATCTCGCCCTCGGCCGCGCCGCCCTGCATTTGCCGGAAGCGCGCGGCGTTCCAGAGTTTCGTGCAGAAGTTGCGGCCGAGTTCGACGTTCTTTTCGTCAAACGTCACGTCCTGCCCGAGCGGGGCGCTGCGCATCGTACCAAAGCGCAGGGCATCGGCGCCGAACTTCGCGATGAGGTCGAGCGGGTCGGGCGAGTTGCCGAGTGATTTCGAGAGCTTCCGGCCCTGCTTGTCGCGAATAATGCTGGTGAAATAGACGTTCCGAAATGGCATCTCGCCCATCCACTCAAAGCCCGCCATGATCATCCGCGCGACCCAGAAGAAGATGATGTCCGGGCCGGTGACGAGGTCGGTGGTCGGGTAAAATTTCGTCGTAACGGGTGTCGGGACCCAGACGACGTGCACCGCGAG
>JANXWU010000306.1 GCA_025350985.1 Spartobacteria bacterium
CGCTCAACGCTCAACGCTCAACGCTCAACGCTCAACGCTCAACGCTCAACGCTCAACGCTCAACGCTCAACGCTCAACGCTCAACGCTCAACTAGTTGGCGGTTCGCAGCACGACTGCGGGTTCGCTATTCTTTTTGCCGACGCCGGACTCCGGGCTTTCGCCGATTTCCCGCAGTCGCACCGAGTCCACGGCCAGCACCGGCGCGGTTTGCGGGCCGACGGCGTTGCGGTAGTTCTGCGCGGCGGCGGCGATGCAAAATGCCATGTTTTGCCGGTGGGCCGTGCTCGCGATCAGGCGGCTGTCGTGCGCGCTGCTCAAGAAACCGCCCTCGACGAGGACGCCGGGAATGGTGACGTCGCGAATGACCACGAAGCGCGCCCGTTTGATGCCGCGGTCGTACATTTGCGAATGCGCGACGATGGCGGCGTGCGTCGCGCAGGCGAGGGCCATGTTTTCCGAGTCGCGGCTGTTGCCACGGCACAGTTGAAGATCCGTGATGCGCGGGCCGTCGGACATCATCGAGGGCACGCCCTGCGGCGCGAGCGTGTACACTTCAAGGCCGCTCGCGGCAGGACCGCCTGAGTTGAAATGGATGCTGACAAAGATCGCGTGGCTGAATTGGTTGGCGAACTTCGCGCGGTCTTCCAGCGGCACGAAGCGGTCGTCGATGCGCGTCATGTGGACTTTGAATCCGTGCTGGATGAGGATCTGCCGCGCGCGGCAAGCCACATCGAGCGTGTATTCCTTTTCCCGCCCCCACTGCCCGACCGCGCCCGCGTCGTGACCGCCGTGACCGGGATCGAGCACGACGGTGTCGATGTGATCCGCGCCGCGGATGCGATCGGGTCGAATGACGGGCTCGATGACTTTGGTTAAATCCATCCGCGAGACGAGCAGCTTGCCGCCGGCTTCGGCGAGCGGGTAGCTGAGGATGAACTTGAGGTTGTTGATGTAAAACTCGGCCGACCCGCGCGCGCCGCGCAGAGTGCGCGGGCCGCCGCCGACCACGACGGCATTGCTGACGCGCCGCACCGGGCCGAGGCCGTAGAACTCGGCGACGTTGTCCAACGTCACGTAATCGCGGCCGTCGTGTTTGAGGAGTGTCCAATCCGCGCCGCGCGCCGGCACCAAGCCGACGACGAGCAGAAAAAGGAGGAACGCGGTGCGCATGAAAGCGCAGAAGATGCCGCCGCCAGTCGCGCGGGGCAAGACGATTTGCAGGCGGGCAAATCGCGGTTTCGGGTGGAAAATTGCGGCGGTCACAATGGATTCACGCTTCCGGAAAAACGGTGTGCCACGAGCACCAGCGCTGGCACAAAGAGCATCCCTTCGACACACCACGCGTAAAACCATTCCGGGCAGTCTCTCCTCGCAAAAGCGAATAACACCGCGAGGTAAGCCGGCGACCAAACCATGAGGCTGCGCCACGCGGAAAGTGCCCGCGCGGGCGCGGTGGCCTCCGCCAAAAAGCCGAGCAGCGCCACCAAAAAAATGAGCGCAATCAGCAGCCGCCTCGTCCGCGCGCGCCCGAGAAAAACCGGGACGCTGCAAGTGCCCATCGCGCGATCGCCCTCGAGGTCGCGCAGATCGCAGACGGTCATGTTGAAAAAAAGATAGGCGCAAGCCCAGGCGCAGACGGCGGTGAAGTGCGCGGCGCTCACCCGCAGACTCGTTTGCAAAAGCGGCGGGGCGAGACAGGCCGCCACGACCACGACGGGCGCAAAAAATGTTTTCAAAAGCGGCACGTCTTTCAGCCGAAAGCCGCGCACGGGCAGCGAGTAATTCAAGCAGATGACGCCGCCCGCCAGCGTGAGCGCGAGCAGCAGCCAGTCGCCCCGTGCCAGCGGAACCAGCACGAGCGCCCCCGCAGCCAGCGCGGCGAGAGCGATGCTGACCCGCCGCATTTGCGCGCTGCGATGAGTTCGCACCGGCAGGTTGATCGCATCCGCCGGGTCGTGTTTCAGCCGGTCGATATTATAAACCAGCAGCGCCCCCGCGAACCAAACTGGAACGTAGGGCGCACTTTCGAATTCCAGCAAACGCCCCAGCGCCCAGCCGAAACAGACGATCCCCGCCGCGCCGTAAAGGTGCAGCGTTTCAAAGGCATTCAACACGCCGGTGATGAAGCGACGCAGTCTCTCGCGCCGATTCTGCGTTCGCGCATCGGCGGCGGTCATTTCGGATTTCTCATCCGCGCCGTCACCCATTTTCCCAGCCTCACGATGCGTTCGATTTGAAGTCCGGCTGCGGCAAAGACGCTCCGGCACTCCGCTTCCTGTGCGCGGAGGACGCCGGAAAAAATCAACACGCCACCCATACTGGCCATCGCGAGGTCGCCGTTGGCAGTCCATACGCCGGAGATTAAATCACCCCACTTGGCCCCTGGTGCGGCACCCATTTGCTCGACCATATCGAAGGATTCATTGCACGCCGTCTGTAACTTGTGGCGCACCAGATTGACTTCATCCGGATCGCTGAATTTATCCAGCGCACGTTGTTCACGTGGGGTGGTCGGCACCACACGATGATTCTCCATGATCTCAGGATCGGGCCCTAGGAAGAGCACATTTTCTTCGAGGAATTTCTCGATAATCGACTTTTCTTGATCACCGCCCATACACGTTACCTCTCATGCACTCTGCGTTATTTCTTCACTAACCATGCCGAACCGGATAACCCCATCGTTAAGGTCCAACCGGGTTCAACCAGGTAGGTTGTGCGGGGCGTTTCAATTAAAGCCGGCCCTGCGATCTTCATGCCTTCTTTGACCGCCCCATCCGCATAGACATCGGTCATGTACGATTCTTTGAGTTCCGGAAACCAACACTCACGCTGTATGCCACCGCGCGGCTTGGTTGACGAACGCTTTTTCGAGCGCTGCAGATCCAAACGCTGATGTTCGACATAGGACACCACCCGAATCACATTGACCCGTACTCCCGCTTCCGGCGCTTGGCTGCCTTCGCCAAATCGCTGCGCGTAATTCACGCTGAATTGGTCGAGTATGGTGATCACGTCTTGCATTGACGAAAAACGCTCCAACGGACTCGTCACACTGATTTGCGCCAATTGATTCCCGTAACGCATGTCCAATTCGAGGCGCGTTTTAATCTTCGCGGGCTCTATGCCTTGGCGTTCGAGATCAGCACGGCCACGCGCTTCGAGTTCGACCACGGTCGCGTTGAATACGGTGAAGTCTTCGAGCATCTTGCGTTGAGTGGCGTCGTACAACATCAAGTACAACGACTTCTCATGAATGTGCAGCGCGTTCATATTGCCCGCGCCCAACGCTGAGAACACTGAACTGAACGGTGGGATCAATACTTTTTCGATGCCAATGCGCGACGCATAGCCGCAAGCGTGAATCGGTCCACCGCCACCATAACTCAAGATGATGAAATTTTTGGGGTTGTAACCCTTCACCGCGACTTCTTTGAAAATTGCCGCGGCCATGTTCGCATCGACTTTGCGTTTAATCGCCTTGGCTGCATCGATTAACGACATGCCCGAAGGTTTGCAGATGTATTCTTCGATCGCGCGTTCCGCGCGTCGCTTGCTGATCTTGATCGTGCCACCGGCGTAGTTGTTTTCATCCAAGTAGCCGAGCACCAAATTCGCATCTGTGGTCGTCGGGAGTTTGCCGCCGCGGCCATAACAGGCCGGGCCAGGATCGGAACCCGCACTATCCGGCCCGACTTCGACGGCGTCCCACAGCCGATCGTAACGCGCGATCGAGCCGCCACCCGCGCCCAAGGTATGCAGGTACGTCATCGGTGTGCTGACCAACCAGCGGTCAATCACCGGATTAAAGTCGTAGAACTTCACACCGTCGGCGGTCACCAAACCGATATCGAAACTCGTGCCGCCCATATCGGTTGCGATTAAATTCGGTTCTTTGAATTGCGCCGAAATGTAGTTCGAGGC
>JANXWU010000314.1 GCA_025350985.1 Spartobacteria bacterium
CTGCACCATCCGCCGGTCAAGAGTGTCTTCAACCTATTAGGTCAAAAGGAGAACGATATCACCTACAGCAAAGGATGGGTTCTTTCACAAAGCCCGGTGTCATTGGGCTCGCCGATCGCGTCTTTATGCCCCTGCCATTGCGCGAGGACTTTCACATCGATGCCTTGCTTCCCAAGTCTCGCTCCCCCGGTGTAAAAATGTTTCAGGAAACAGGTCGCCGAGGCCATTTTTTTAGATTTTCTTGCGAATCGATTTGAGCCGCGCATAATACCCGCCCTGTCGATAGTTCGGGGTCTTAGCTCAGTTGGTAGAGCGCCTCAATGGCATTGAGGAGGTCAGGGGTTCGAACCCCCTAGGCTCCATTTTCCGCTTCCCGCCGGGTGGTGAAATGCGCGGCGAAAACTGACTTTACTTCACGGCGGCATTGGCGATATTCACCGCCCCAAATCGCATGACTTTTCTGAATATTCTCATCGGCCTGCTCCTGACCGTCCACGTCCTCGTGTCGGTGCTGATCGTCTTTGTCACCCTCATGCAGCGGCCCAAAAGCGAGGGCTTGGGCGCGGCGTTTGGCGGGGGCGTGACCGAGAATTTTTTCGGCGCGCAAACGACCAATGTGCTCGCGAATTTCACCCGCTGGATGGCCGGCATTTTCTTCGGGCTCACGCTGGTTCTTTCGGTGCTTTACGCGAAACAATCCAGCCGCACGCAGAAGAGCGCGATTCATGAGCAACTCGCCCGTGAGCCGAAGCCACCCGCGGCACCCGCAGGCACGCCCGTCGGGAAACCTGCATTGGACGCGAAACCGGTGACGCCAGTCGAAGCTCCCAAGCCTTCCGCCGTAAAACCGGAATTGCCCGCGCCCGTAAATTCAGACGCCAAATCCGCGCCCGCGCCTGCAACACCGGCCAACCCTCCGCCAGCGTCGAAGTAACCGGCTCGGTGCCGGCGACCGCATGTCGATTCTCGCGCGTCGCTTCTTCTGCCGCGTCGTTTTGGCGGCGCTTTTTGTTTGCGCAGCGATGGGCTGCACCCGCACCGGCTCGCGCGCTGATTTGGTTTTTCTGAATGGTGCCGAACCGGAATCACTCGACCCGGCGGTCATCACCGGGCAGCCGGAAAATCGGATCGTCGATGCTTTGTTCGAGGGGCTTACGGCGTTCGATTCCGCCGGGAAACCGCAGCCGGGCGTGGCGGAACGCTGGGAGATTTCCGCGGACAAACGGGTTTACACTTTTCACCTCCGGCCATCGGCGCGCTGGAGTAATGGCGACCCGGTGACCGCGCACGATTTCGTCGGTTCGTGGCGGCGGGCGCTCGCGCCGGAGACGGCCAGCGATTATGCCTCGCAGCTTTATTTCATCAAAAATGGCAAGCCGTTCAACGAAGGCACGCTCAAGGATTCTTCCCAAATCGGGGTGAGTGCGCTCGACGCGCGGACGCTCGAAGTCACCCTCGAAGAACCCACGCCGTTTTTCCTTTCGCTCTGCGCTTTTCCGACGCTCTCTCCCGTCCATCTGCCGAGCGTCGCGAAGTGGGGCGACGACTGGATCAAGCCCGGCAAAATGATCAGCAACGGCGCCTTCACGCTGGCGGAATGGCGCATCAATGACCACATCCGGCTGGTGAAAAACGCGCGGTATTGGGATGCGCATAAGGTCCGGCTCAACACCATCGACATCCTGCCGACGGCTAATGCCAACACCGCGCTCAACTTTTACATCTCCGGTGCGGCGGACTTGATGATGGACAAGGGACTGACGCCCGTGTCGCTGATCAACGAACTGAAAAAGCGGCCCGACTTTCACGCTGCGCCATTCCTGGGCACTTACTTTTTGCGCTTCAACTGCACGCGTCCGCCGTTCAACGACGTGCGGGTGCGCAAGGCGTTCTCGCTCATCATCGACAAGCATCTGCTGGTGGAAAAAATCACGCGCGCGGGCGAGCCGCCGGCGTCGGGTTTTGTCCCGCCCGACACCGCCGGCTACCAGTCACCCCGGGGTTTGATGCGCGACCCGGATTTGGCGCGCAAACTTCTCGCGGCCGCCGGTTATCCCGATGGCAAAAACTTTCCGCCCATCTCCTATCTCTACGACGACCGCGACCTGAACGAAAAACTCGCCATCGAATTGCAGAGCATGTTCCAGCGCGAACTCGGCATCGCGGTGCAACTCCACCGGCAGGAGTGGAAGGTCTATCTGAACTCGATGAGCCGCATCGACTTCGACCTCTGCCGTTCGTCGTGGGTCGGCGATTACGAGGACGCGAATACTTTTCTCGGCATGTTCGTCACGAATGACGGAAACAACCGCACCGGCTGGAGCAACAAGACCTACGATGCGCTCCTCGCCGACGCCGGTCGCGAAGTCGATACGGAGAAACGCTTCGCCATTTTCCGCCGCGCCGAAACGCTGCTCGTCGCCGAAGAGGTGCCGATTTGTCCGCTCTATTATTACGTCGGCATCCAACTGTATGACGGCAACCGGCTGGGCGGCATCGAGGCGAACCTGCTCGACGACCATCCGCTCAAGGACATGTTTTGGAAAAAGCCGCGGCACTGATAACTTCGTGGGCCGCGATGCCGGACGCCGAAAGATGAAGTTGAAATTCCCCAACCTGCCCTGGCGACGCGCCCGCAAATCCGGCGCCGAGTTGGCGAGTTACAGCATTTATCTTTTTTACCGGGTCGTTGTCTGGATCGTTTGCCGGTTGCCACTGGAGTTGGATTTTGAACTGGGGCGGCTGCTCGGTTCGCTCGGCTACGTGGTCGCGTGGAGGTACCGACGACTGGCGACGGCGAATCTGACGATCGCGTTCGGCGAGGAAAAATCGGCGCAGGAAATCCGTGAACTCGCGCGCGAGCATTTCGCGACGCTCGGCGCGAATCTTTTGTGCAGTTTCAAGGTCGCCTCCATGACCCCGCCGCAGATCGACGCGCTGCTCACCGTGGAAGGGGAGCCGATCATGCAAGCCGCTCTGGCACAGGGTCGCGGGGTGGTGATGGTCATCAGCCACCTCGGCAACTGGGAGTTGTTCGCGCAACTCACGCATTATTTGCCGGGGCAAAAAACGGCGACGGTTTATCAGCCGCTCGGCAATAAGTTCATCGACGAGCATTTGAAAAAAATGCGCGCCCGCGGCGGCGTGGTGCCGTTCGACCGCAGGGACGGCTTCAATGCGCCGATGAAATTTCTGCGCGGCGGCGGACTTGTCGGCGTGCTCGTCGATCAACACGCGGGAGACGGCGGCGTGTGGGCACCGCTCTTCGGGCGGCTCGCTTCCACCTCGCCGCTGGCGGCGACGCTGGCCGTGCGGACCGGAGCGCTGCTGGTGCCCGTGGCGATTTATTCCCACGGCCGTGCGCGCTGGCGCGTCGTGTGCGGCCCTGCCCTCGAGTCCGGCGTGGACGCGGAGTCATTCACGGCCGCCATCAACGTCGAACTGGAGAAGCAAATCCGGGTTTCTCCGCGCGACTGGTTCTGGGTTCACAACCGCTGGAAAACGCCCTCGCCCAAATTTCTGCTCGCCACGTACAAACGCGGCCTCGCCTTTCCGCCAGGCTACGACGAAGCGAAACTCCAGCCGTTCCGCATCCTCGTCCGCTCCGCGAACTGGCTGGGCGACGCAGTGCTCAGCGTGCCCGCCGTGCGGGCGATCAAGGCCGGTCGCCCCGACGCCCGCGTGACCATTCTGACGCCCGCGAAGCTCGCGGATTTTTGGAAGCAAGTCGCGGAGGTGGACGAAGTGATTGTCCTGAAACCGACGTCCGTTTTCTCTCCGGTCCCGGAACGATTCGTGGGGCGCTTCGAGGTCGCGATTCTTTTTCCCAACTCGCTGCGCGTCGCCTTGGAAGCGTGGCTGGCAGGCATTCCGCGCCGTGTTGGCTTTCGTGGAAAATGGCGGAGCGCTCTGCTCAATCAAATCCCTCGCGACCGAAAAAACGTCGTCGAGCCGCCGCGTCATCAGGTCCAACACTGGCTGGAACTGGCGAAGTTTGTCGGGGCGGATGTCGAAGCTGCCTCGGGTCGTTCGCCGGGCGCGGAACCGACGATACGCGCGCCTCTTCCAAACACGACTGCGGGCGGCTCCTGCCAGCTCAAAATCGCCCTCTGCCCCGGCGCGGAATATGGACCGGCGAAGCGGTGGCTGCCCGAGCGCTTTGCCGAAACGGCCAAAATCGTCGCCGAAAAAACCGCGTGCGAATGGGTGCTCGTCGGCACGGACAAAGATCTTCTGCTCGGCGAGGAAATCGCCGCGAAGCTCGGTGGCCAATGCACGAACCTCATCGGCAAAACGACGCTGGCTGAATTGATCGAGACTCTGCGCGGCTGCGATTTGCTGCTGACCAACGACACCGGCACGATGCACCTCGCCGCGTTTCTCGGAGTGCCGGTCGTCGCGATTTTCGGCTCGACCGAACCGCTGCTCACCGGTCCGCTGGGAACGAATCACCGCGTCCTTCGCCATCACGTCGAATGCAGCCCGTGTTTTCTGCGCCAATGCCCGATTGATTTTCGCTGCATGAAGTCGGTTGAAGTGGATGAAGTCGTCGCCGCCATCAGTCAAATCACCAAAAGTTTTGGAGACCGATTCGCCAACTGAGGACGAGGCGTCCAATTGGGTCCTCACGCGCCGCCTGCTTGCGCTGACGTGGCGTTACCGCTGGGGCTGCGTGAAAGTGCTGGCGGTGCAAGTCGCGCTTCTCGCGTCGGGACTGCTGGGCATCGGATTCACCGGGCTGGGCATTGATGAAATGCGGCATGCGCTGGACCCGGCCGCACCCGCGCCGGTTTGGCCGCCGCACCTCGCGCCGGCGGCGGATGCGGCGCCGATGCGCGTCATCATTTTGATCGCGCTCGGCGTGCTGGCGTTTGCCGCCGCGCGGATGATTCTGGGCTACCTGAACACCGTCTGGTTCGGCGAACTGCTGCAAGGCCGGCTGGTCGTTGATTTGCGCGCGGAAGTTTACGACAAGCTCCAGCGCCTCGCGTTCCGTTTCTTCGATGCAAACGCCAGCAGCTCGCTCATCAACCGCGTCGGGGGCGATGTGCAGTCGGTGCGGCTGTTCGTCGATGGCGTGCTTTTCCAAATCGTCATCATGGTCGCGTCGATGGCCGCGTTTCTCGCCTACATGCTGGCGATTCATGTGAAACTCACGCTGGCCTGTCTCGCGACCACGCCGTTTTTGTGGGCGCTGTCGGCGGCGTTTTCGCGCGCCGTGCGGCCTGCGTACAAAAAGACGAGCGAGCTGTTTGACGACCTCGTGCAGCGGCTCAGCGAGAGCATCCGCGGCGTGCAGGTCATTAAGGCTTTCGCGCGCGAGCCGGGCGAAATCGCGCGTTTTGAAAAAGCGAATGACACGCTGCGCGATCAGCAGCACTGGATTTTCTGGCGCGTGAGTTCGTACGTGCCCGTGATTCTTTTTCTGAGCCAGGCGAACATCATCGTGCTGCTCGGCTACGGCGGGTGGCTGGCGATGCGCGGGGAGATCGGCATCGGCACAGGGTTGGTGAGTTTCGCGGCGATCCTGCAGCAGTTTTCCGGGCAGGTTGCCGGCGTCGGAAACATCGCGAACACGATGCAGCAATCGCTGCGCGCTGCGCGCCGGGTTTTCGAGGTGCTCGATGCCCCGGTGCAGATCGAGTCGCCGAAAAATCCGGCCCGTTTGCCGCAGGTGGCCGGTGGCGTTCGTTTTGAAAAAATCTGGTTCGATCACGGGCGCCTGGCGGCTGACGGTCCGGCGGAAAGCATTGTGCGCCGCTATCTGGATCACAGCTTTGGCCCGGCCGGGCAGGCCGGCGCCCAGCCGGCCGAGCTGGCCGCCGACCAGCGCTGGGGCAATCGGCGCGTGACCATTGAGCGCGTGCGGCTGCTGGACGAGCAGGGCGTGGCCCAGCCGGTGTTTGAAACCGGGCGGCCGTTCCGGCTGGAGCTGGACTATTGGGCCCCGGAGCCGGTGGCGGAGGCGGTGTTCGGCATGGCCTTGCAACGGCACGACGGCGTGCACGTGGCCGGCCCGAATACTCACTTTGCCGGGCTGGATCTGCCG